>CAYTRF010000012.1:0-11262 GCA_964440065.1 uncultured Cocleimonas sp.
TAATAAGATGTAAACGATTTTTAATATACATGTAATACAGCAACGGTATCACAACCAATGTTAAAACTGTTGAAACCAGTATTCCCGCTATCAAAGCAACCGCTAAGCCACTAAAGATTGGATCATCAATTATAAAGAATGCACCTAGCATTGCAGCTATACCCGTCAATATAATGGGCATTGCTCTAACAGCGCTCGAGCTGATAATGGCTTCTTTTAATTCCATCCCCGTTTTCAATTGTTCGTTTATAAAGTCGACCAACAGTATCGAATTTCGCACAATAATTCCTGCCAATGCAATCATACCGATCATTGAAGTGGCAGTGAATTGTATGCCCATCAACCAATGCGCTGGCATAACACCAATCACGGTTAATGGAATGGGTGACATAATTACCAAAGGCACAACATAAGATCGAAATTGAGCCACAATCAACAAGAAAATCATAATCATACCAACAGCATAAGCAATACCCATATCTCTGAATGTTTCATAGGTAATTTGCCATTCGCCATCCCATTTCACACTATAGAAATAAGGGTCATCTGGTGCAGAAAAGAAGTGTTGGTCGACCTCTTTGTTGTACTTAGATAAAGGTAGATCTTTTAGACCAGCTGATATGTCGAACATGCCATACAAGGGGCTATCTGTATCACCGACCATATCGCCTGTCACATAAACCACTGGTAGCAAGTCTTTGTGGCTAATTGAATGTTCACGAGTGGTTTCAGTGACATTAACAAGTTCAGACATGGGTACTAAGCCCCCTTCTCTGCTTCTAACTCGCAACGACAAAATTGAAGACATCTTATCTTTGTTAGCGATAGGAAACTCCAATCTAATTGGCACAGCATATTTAAGATTCTTGCCATGTAAATAGGCCACGTCTTCCCCACCTAAAACAGTACTAATCGCAGTGGTTATGTCTTGTTGTGAAACACCCAATATCGCCGCTTTTTGACGATCTACTTTTACAACTAAACGCTTTTGTAATGCTTCTATACTATCATCAACATCTGCAATATTTTCGGTCGCCTCAAAAACACCTCTTATTTTCTTTGCAATATTGATTTGTCCTTCATAATCCAGACCATAAACCTCAGCAACAATCGGAGACAATACTGGCGGACCAGGAGGAACCTCAACCACTTTTACATTAGCGTTATGTTTGATTGCTACTTCACGTAAGCTGGTACGCACTTCTAAAGCAATTTCGTGGCTTTGACGTTTTCGATCTTGCTTATCAATTAGATTGACCTGTATATCCCCGACGTTAGAACCTCTACGTAAATAATACTGCCTTACCAATCCATTAAAATTGATAGGTGCGGCAGTCCCTGCATAAATCTGATAATCACTAATTTCATCTACATCTTTAAGCTCATATGCCAATTCATTTAGCACTCTTGAGGTTTGCTCAAGTGGTGTACCTTCAGGCATATCCACCACAATTTGAAATTCAGATTTATTGTCAAATGGTAGCATCTTCAATACCACTTGCTTAAATGGCGCAAAAGGTAATGCCAATGAAACAGAGGCTGCAATCAAAACAGGAATAAAAACAAACAATAATAAAAAGCGTTTCCGGCCCCCCCCTTTCTCTTTAAGAAAAGGTCCGAGGACTTTATTAAAGAAACGCTTAGCACGAGTTTCTTCATTTTCATCATGCTGATGCTTAGAAAAATCTACATTCCCTAGAACCTTATTAGTCATCCAAGGTGTAACAATATAGGCCACCCCTAAAGATAAAATCATGCCAAGACTGGCATTGATTGGAATCGGGCTCATATAAGGCCCCATTAAACCTGATACAAATGCCATTGGTAATAAGGCAGCGATTACCGCAAATGTTGCCAATATCGTTGGTCCGCCAACCTCATCGACTGCAATAGGTATCACTTTTACTAAGTCCTTACCACCTAATACCATGTGCCTGTGAATGTTTTCCACTACCACTATGGCATCATCGACCAGTATTCCAATTGAGAAAATCAAAGCAAATAAGGAGACGCGATTAAGTGTAAAGCCCCATGCCCATGATGCAAATAGCGTTAAAGCTAAGGTGATAACAACAGCTGTACCAACAATAAAGGCCTCACGATAGCCCAGTGCTAACCAAATCAGAGCAGCAACAGCTAGTGTTTCGATAATTAGCTTAAGAATTAACTTATCAGATTTTGCTTTTGCTGTAGCACCGTAGTTTCTCGTCACGGTGACATTTACACCATCAGGAATAAACGTACCTTTAAGCTGTTCGACGCGTTTAATGATATTATCTGATACAGAAACTGCGTTCACACCCGGTTTTTTTGCAATCGCAATCGTCACCGCAGGTGAGGATATTCCTTGCTTTAAACCAATATGTGAGGAACCCTTTGCAGTACCAAAGCTAACATAAGTTTCGGGTGAATCAGCATGATGTTTAATAGTTGCCACATCATTTAAAAACACGGGATTACCGTTACTCACACCGACCACTAAATTACCTATTTCTTCTTCTGTACTTAAGAATGTGCCCGCAATAACTTGCACTTCGGTATTATTATCAGTCAGTGTCAATGCATCAGTTGCCTTATTACTAGCACGTAGCGAATTTCTTAAATCATTTAATGAAATATTGTAGCCCGCGATTTTAGCACTATCGAGAAGCACATGAACCACCCGCTTAGATGCACCCACTGTATAAATATCACGTGTACCAGAAACACGTTTGAGTTCAGCTTCGATAGCATGTGCAATTTGCGAAAGCTCATAACCACCACGACTATTATCTTCTGTCCAGAGGGTTAAACTAACGATGGGAACATCATCAATGCCCTTTGGCTTTATCAAAGGTAAACCAACACCCAAACCCTGCGGCAACCAATCTTGGTTAGATGCGATTTTATTGTATAAACGAACCAATGCCTCTGTTCTATCCAAACCCACTTTGTACTGAACCGTCAGCATCGACATACCTGGCATGGATGTGGAATAAATATGTTTAATTCCTGAAATCTCAGAAAGTACCTGTTCCGCAGGTGTACTTACTAGGCTTTCAACCTCTTGAGCACTGGCTCCTGGGAATGGAATAAACACATTGGCAAAGGTTACATTTATTTGCGGATCTTCCTCACGAGGTGTCACCATTACGGCAAAAAACCCCAAAAGCAACGCAACCAAAGCAAGTAATGGCGTAATTTCAGTCAGCAAAAACTTCTTGGCGATTGCGCCTGAAATTCCCAGCTTCTTGGGTTCATTGTTTGACATGTTATTACTCATTCGACTGACCTAGCTCAAGTAATTTTTGCTTTAGAAAAACAGCAGCATGTGAAGGATCAAGAGCAACTGTTTCACCCGCATCTAATCCAGCTAAAATAATGATTTTTCCATCATCTACTAATTTACCTAAGCGTACTTGTCGTAATAAAGGGACTCCATCTTCATTAACAACATAAACGCCAGTAACCTCACTTCTATAGGCGACAGCATCTTGAGATATCGTTAAGTTTTTTTGTTTCCCTACTTCAAAACTAATTTTTACAAATACACCAGGAAATAAGCCCTTAACAGCAGCACCTAGTGATGCCCTTACTTTGAAAGCATTAGTCGATGAATCAGCATAAGGGAAAAAAGTCAAATCAGTTGTAGGAATTCCTAATGTAGAGTCACCATCAATAGAATCAACATAAACACGAGCCGTGCGATATTTTCGCACACCATGAATCATTCGTTGTGGAATATCAGCAACCACACGCAACTCTTTTAATGATATTCCTGTCATAATAGGTGTGCCGGCTGACACAAGTTCGCCCAACTCAACCAATCGCTCTGTCACAATGCCACTATAAGGTGCGAATACTTCTGTATAACCAAGTTGTTCCCCAGCTTTTGCAAAGCCCGCATTTGCAGATGTTAAACCTGATTTTGCCGCCGCTGCTCCCGCTTTTGCAGCAGATAAACTAGCTTTTGCAGATGCAACTCTTGCAAGCGTTGATTTCATTGCTGCCTCAGCTTTCTCAAAAGCAGACCTTGATAAGATTCTTTTTTTGTACAAGCCTTGTACTCTTTTAAACTCAGCTCGCGCCACGCTGTAATTTGCAGTAGCTTCACGGGTAGTGGCATTGGCTTGCACAATCGCAGCATGAGATCGACTTATTGAAGCTTTGGCTTCATTCACAGAAGCGCGCGCTTGTTGCAGGCCTGATTTCTGGTTAGCGGATGAAATACGTGCAATTAACTTCCCCTTTTCAACAAAATCACCCACATCATAATTTAGTTTACTAATCACTCCACCTGTCTGCGCAGAGACTGTACTCTTGTTGACGGCCTCGATTTGACCATCAAGTGTTTGATATTGACTAACCTCTTCAATACTTGCTTCAACCGTTTTTAATGCAGAAATTTCTGCATTTGCGACAAAAGGTAGTACAAATACGATTAACAAGCCCACTTTGGAAAGATTACGAAGGTTACTCATGGTAAAATTCTCTAGAGATTATATTTAATAAAGCTATACATTGTATTATTCTATATTAGAAACATCTAATATACAAATGGTGAAGCTAATAGATATGAGGACACTTTTTAAGAAAACAATAATTAAAATAAGAGTTTTAAACAATTAATCTAAGCATAGATTAAGGGCAGAATAAAAATGAACAAAAATCACATTAGTTTACTCATCGGTACAGTAGCATTATTTTTCTCTATCAGCACACATGCTGAAATCTACAAGTGGGTCGATGCCAAGGGCGTAACACATTACACAGCGACTCCCCCTCCACAAAAAACAATCAAGCACAAAACCAAGGTAGAGAATATAGAAGTACAAATACTTTCTGCAGCAGGAAAGTTTAAACCAGCAACTAATCAAACAAGTAGTGATGAAAAAACGAGTGGAATGGAGAGCAAAAAAACTGATAATAAATTATCACCTCCTGGTAAGAAGCTAGTTAGTTACTGTAAAAAACAACGTGGCAACCTTGCAAACTTAAAGGGCAACTACTTTAATGTCTGGGTAGATGACAAAGGTAAAGAAACAAAACTAGATCAAAAGGAAAGACAGGAAAAAGTAGATCACCTAATAAACGATATTAAAGATAACTGCAAAGGTGTATAGCTTTACTAGTTCTGCGTCTTAATCTCTCCATTTTCCAAACTGAAGTTCGCTCTAATATATTGATAAGAATTACCTCTATTCACTATTTAACCAAACCTTAAAAACATCATTGATGGGTTTTAAGGTTCTCTAATCTATAAAAGACAGTGAAACTAGTTAGAACAAGTTACAATGTTGGTGCAATATCCACGACTACTAGTAGTCAAAAAAACGAGGAAAAGTGGGGGGGTGTACTTTTAATAATCATCAAACAAGCGAAAAGTAATAAAATTTAATTTGATGATATATTTTTTAATAAGAAATCAGGTGTGATGAGCTTAAATCTATTACCTCCTCTCCCTAAAAGGGCAACAGAGAAAAGTCACCACTCCTGAAAATAGAAACTATGTGCTTGTTAAATAAGTAGTAGTGTCATTAACAAGTTCTAGTCCTGTGGTTAGATTAGCTTTTTTACTAAGAAAATATACCTGTAATAATTTACAGGTAGTTAATAGTTCTATATTAGTACCTTGCTTATCTGCTTTCCCCTAAATGATTGTTGCAGACCTTCCCAGCCGTAAGTATTCAGAACAAATAAACATTCTCAAATAAAGTGATAAATAGAGAGCTTTATACGAATCAGATGACATTTTCGTTAGACAACAAGCTAATAACGCACGTTATGGCTTTATTGGGAGCCTTAGAGCCACTTACTTTTAAAGTCGGTAACTCGATTATTAGAGCTTGCCGTTCTTTCAGAACTGACTCGTGTAAAGATCTCAAATACATATTTAAAAAGTCGTTGGTCTTTTACAATAAATTTGTCAGCCACTAAAAAGGCGCTGTATACAAGCGCCTTTTTAGTGATACCCGTTTTAAACTAAGACATTTTAAGCATTAACTTATTTAGCTTACTAACAAACCCTGCAGGATCTTCAAGCTGAGCGCCTTCTGCTAATAGCGCTTGATCAAATAAAATCGCAGCCCAATCAGAGAATTGGTCATCATCCGTTTCAGCTTCCATACGTTCAATCAAAGGATGGCTTGGATTAATCTCTAAAATTGGCTTACTAGTCGGCATTTCATGGCCCGCCTGCTTCATCAAGTCTTGCATATAAAGTGCCATATCTTGCTCATTCAGCACGATACATGACGGCGATGAAGTAAGTCGATGTGAGACACGAACATCTTCTACTTTCTCACCAAGCACATCTTTTAAGTGTTTTATCACACCCTCCGATTTCTTTTCGACTTCCTCCTGCTCTTTTTTATCTTCTTCACTATCAAACTTACTTAAATCAAGATCACCTTTGGCAATTGATTTTAGCTTCTTACCATCGAACTCCTGCAAGCCATTCACTAGCCACTCGTCCACGCGGTCACTCAGCAACAATACTTCAATTTCTTTTTTACGGAAGATTTCAAGATGAGGGCTGTTTTTAGCAGAAGCAAATGATTCTGCCGTGATATAGAAAATATCCTCTTGATCATCTTTCATACGTGAGATGTAATCTTCCAATGTCACTGTTTGTTCTTCAGTACCAGCTTCGGTAGAAGAAAAACGTAATAATTTAGCAATCTGCTCTTTATTTGTTAAATCTTCACCTGGACCTTCTTTTAGTACTTTACCAAATTCATTCCAGAAACCTTGATATGTATCGGCATCGTTCTTAGCCATTTTATCCAACAAACCAAGCACTTTTTTAACCGATGCCTTACGCATCGAGTCAACTACCCGGTTGCTCTGCAAAATCTCACGAGAAACATTCAAAGGAAGGTCGTTAGAATCAATCACACCACGCACAAAACGCAGATAGTTTGGCATCAAATTCTTGGTATCATCCATAATATAAACACGCTGAACATAAAGCTTAATGCCATTTTTTTGCTCAGGTTCCCAAAGGTCATGTTGGGCTTTAGATGGGACATATAACAGGGACTTGTACTCTAGTTTACCTTCAACATGATTATGGCTCCAGGCAATAGGATCTTGCCAATCATGCGCGATGTGCTTATAAAACTCTTTGTAATCTTCATCTTTTAAGCTAGCTTTAGGTTCTGTCCAAAGTGCATTTGCCTTATTGACAACTTCCCATTCTTCAGTGAGCTTGCCTTCTTCATCCATCTTAAGCATTTTTACAGGAAGAGGAATATGGTCCGAGTAAGTAGAAATGATGTTGCGTAAACGCCAGCTATTAGCAAATTCTTTTTCATCATCTTTTAGATGAAGTACAATTTCAGTACCGTGCGTTTCTTTATTAGTCTGTTCTAGTGAGAAACCGTTTTCACCCGTTGACTCCCAAATAACACCCTTATTCTTTTTATCACCAGCTCGACGTGTCGTTAAGGTAACGGTATCAGCAACAATAAATGACGAGTAAAAACCAACACCAAATTGACCAATTAAATTAGAATCTTTAGCGGCATCGCCCGATAAATTAGCGAGGAATTCCTTTGTGCCAGATTTTGCAATAGTACCAATATTTTCAACCACTTGATCGCTGTTCATTCCGATACCATTATCACGAATGGTTACCGTATTAGCATCTTCATCAAACTCAACTTCAATGCGAAGTTCCGTATCACCTTCATACAATGCATCGTTTGAAATCGCTTCAAAACGTAACTTGTCACAGGCATCGGAGGCATTTGAGACAAGCTCCCGAACAAAAATTTCTTTATTTGAATAGAGTGAGTGGATCATCAGTTGTAATAACTGATTTACCTCTGTTTGGAATTCCATATTCTTCTTTTTTGAAGACTTGCTTTTGGTTGCTGCCATTTTCATATCCCTAATAATGATAATTTAATATAACTTAATAAAATGTATGGTCAATTAGATTAGTTTCAAGAAAAACTTAGTAAATATATTGAGATTTTGATTCTCGATATCTCACAATCAAAATATCATGTTGGGACCTTTACACGAATCTGTGTGGTAAAAGAAAAATGGGCTAATATTTTACTGATTGAGATGGGAAATGAAGCTAATAACGGATTATTAACAAGTTCTCCAGCGAAAGGCAGTGAATTTTTAATCATTTTTACTCGTCATCTGATTCGTACAAAGATCTCATGTTATTATATCCACCAAATAATTCACTAGGGGTGTGAAATGGGTGGTTCAGGGCATGGAATGACACAGCTGATTAAAGGTATCGGGATTGGTATCGTTTTGATATTAGCGATCATCGGAACGATGAGTATTCTTGACAAGAACCCAAAAAATGATAATCAGCAATCTAATCAAATAACAGCCGTTAATCATGTGCCTGCCCCAACGATTAGTGTTACTAAAGATAACTCACCCTCACCTACTTCAATAAATACTGGCTCCAGTGATAAAATCTCACTGACTGAAGATGAGAGAAGTGATAAGACTAATAGCAGTTTTAAACCCATTTTAGAAAACGAAAAAACACCTGATAGTATTAAAAAAGAAGCAGAAACAAAAAACATAGCCGAGATTAAATACGGTGTGCTTCGTTTAGCGTCAATCGACTACGAAACAAAAAATAGTTTAAAAGCTAGCTATGAAGTTTTCGATCAGGATGATAAAACGGTTGCCAAAAGTACTGATGCCGATGAAACATCCTTTCGCTTACCCGCAGGAAAATATAAGGTTATTTCAACTTTAAGCCCCCCTATAGGTACCACACGTAAAACAGAAGCTGTCCAAAGTACACAATTTGTAACTATTGTAGCCGATACAGTCATTCAAAAACTTTTCAAAATGGAACCACCCAGCACCATTGGTGTTCTACAAGTTTCTGCCAAAAATGGCAAAACAAATCAAGCACTAAGAGCACACTTTATTATCCAAAAAGAGAATGGTGAAACTGTCGCAGAAAGACAAAATGTTACCAACACTTTATTTAAACTCGATGCAGGAAGCTACAAAGTAACAGCTCGAAGTGGTGAAAACAGTGATTTTCGCACTGTCGTTATTGATGCAGGTGAATCCACCCAACAAGTGTTCATACTTCAAGAAGCTAACCTACAAGGTAAGGTTTTAGTGAGAATATTTGATACCTACTCCAACCGCCCTGTTTTGGCTAATATCGTCATTACAACGGTTGCGGGAAAAACGGTTCAAGAGCTTAAATCTGTTTCTAAAACAGAAATATCTCTGCCCGTAGGTAACTATAAAATTCATGTGGCAGGACCTTTCGGGGAATCTGAAAAGAATATTCATGTGGTTTCGGGTCAAACGATCAATGAAGTATTTCGCTTTGACTCACCAGATAATGATGAAAAGAACAAGGATAAAGACAGCAAAAGTAACTCACAACAGATTACAGATAATGTGACAATAAGTCCTGTAGATGTAAAAGCCCCAAATGATTCTACAGATATCACGCCAGAACCATCCTCAATTGACGAATCAAAAACAGGCTCTTTGAAACTGATCGCTCAAAGCAATAACAATCAAACCCCTGTTAAATCTAATTTCTATGTACAAACACTATCGGGGCAGCACATTGATCGGAAAATTTACTCAGATTCAGCCAATTTCAATTTAAAACCAGGTACTTATAAAATTACGGTACGAGCAAAGGGCAAGAAGAATTTAATAAAAAATATTCAGATTTTTGCAGGTCAAGAAGCACATGAAGTTTTCTCTTTAATAGGGGTAAAGCAACCAAGTACTTTACCTACGTCTTCTACCTCAGGTGATCTTAAGCCACCAAAAAATAATGTTATCTCTAGTGGTTTTTTGCATGTTGCAATGCAGCCTGAAAAAAATACCCACTTCATTATTAATACTCAATCAGGAAAGAAAATCGTAGAGCTAACAAGCGTTCCCAATGGGAGATTTAAACTTGATACGGGCAAGTATAATGTTATTGCTATTTTAAATGGCCAACGCCGAAGTAAATTGATAAGAATTGCCAAAGGAAGAACATCAAGAGTTAAGTTCAGCTCTAGTGACTTTGAAGTTCAAAGACAGCAAAGTAGTAACCCTAATCAAGGCATTTTAAGAAGTCGTATTGTTGATCAAACGGGTCGTCCACTAAAAGGAAATATAACCGTCACTAATCTCCAAGGCAAAGTGGTGTCCCGAGCCAACAATGTATCTATTGGCGTTTTTAGGCTACCGCCTAACTCACATATTGTCTCTGTAAATTACCGCGGTCTACAAGGAAGTGAACGCGTTAAAATCATTAAGGGCGAAACAACCATGCAGACATTCACAATTGCCCCATAGAGTTTCAATATTAGTTAAAACCCAATTTCAAAAATCATCCAACTTGTCGTTGATAATTTCAGTACATGATTTTCAGGGTCAGAATCTTTCCATTTTTTTGCATCTGGGCCGAGCCAGTGCACACGTGTAGGAGTAAGCTTATCTTTTTTGTTTTTATTGAAATAAGCGAGTCTGCTCCAATATTTCTTCTTAATCCAGTTTCTTAGCTTTCTAAAAGTCGACTTCGCACGTTCAATACCCTTGCACGATGCATCAACATTGTTCAAACGGATTTCTAACAAACCTTTATAAAGAATATCTCTTTCTAAGATTGACGCGCTAAATGTTAATTTACAGTCATCAATTAGTAAATATAACGTACTATCATTTCTCTCAATGTTATCAACGTGCTTGCTTGCAAAATCAAAAAAATCTTCCTCATCTTTTTCAGACATAAAAAACTGAATTTCAGCATCCATGTTTAAGCTCTTTTTAAACCAAGTAGGATCTCATAATAGCCTATGTAGTAACAATCAGGCACAAAAAAACCGAGGCATGCTCGGTTTTTTTGTGTATCAAGAACTACGATGTATTAAAAACGTGGTCCTGCTGTTTTAGCAAGTTCCGCTTGTATCAAAGCTTGGTTGCCCTGTCTAACCACCGTATTTGCAGTTTTCACTGCTTTAACATATTTACCAGCTTTTTGGGCAGCTTTAGCTTTCTTTATCATCTTTCCCATATCACGCCATTCAAATCCAACTTTCTTGGCACTTTCTTGCGATATTTGTGCGTTTTTGATTGCTTGTTCAGCCTTTGCTTTGTTATCACTAGCTGTATCAGCAACTGCACCAAAAGAGAACGCCAACGTAGTGAGTAAAATCATTACTTTCATATTACTTCTCCAATATAATTTTTTATTTAAGACCTGATTTAACCACGAGCTCCAGGACCATTCAGCTCCATGCCCTTCGACATAATCGATTGGAAGTACTC
>CAYTRF010000013.1:0-11185 GCA_964440065.1 uncultured Cocleimonas sp.
TAAGTGATAAACATCGTTTAAAAAACAAACGAGCTATCACTAAACTTGCTAATAATCCGTTATTAGCTTCATTTCCTGCCTCAATCAGTGAAATTTCACCCGATTTTTCTTTCGCCACTGACTCGTACAAAGATCTCAAATATGGCTATAATACAGCGCAAAATTGGGGCAAATCTTAAAACAAATGGAAAAGCGTGTATCAGTAAAAAGTGAGAGGGATGAATATCGCTTATTTCGTTCACGCGCCATCACTGCCGCTATTCTGGTTTTTATTTCTATCGTGCTTATATTCGCTCGGCTTATTTATTTGCAAGTAAATAATTATGAGCACTACACCGCTCTTTCCAAAGAAAATTACCTAAAGAAAATTCCTATCCCTCCTGTGCGAGGTCTCATTTATGATCGCAATGGTGTGTTGCTTGCCGACAACCATATCGAGTATGTTTTAGAAGCGATTAAAGATGATGTTGATAATATGCAAAATAGTCTTAAGATATTAATGCAATTATTACCCATTACGCCGACAGAGGTTAGTAAATTTAAACAAAAACTACGGGTTAATTCTCGCTTTCAACCAGTAATCTTACGGCAACATTTAACAGAAAAAGAAATTGCCCTTTTTTCTGAAAATCGTTTTCGCTTTGAAGGCTTTAAAATTAGTGTGCGTATGAAACGCAATTATCCTTTAGGCTCGGTCGCTAGTCATCTACTAGGTTATGTAGGTCGAATAGATAAAAAAGACCTAAAAACCCTTGATAAAGCGGAGTATCGAGGCACTACGCATATTGGTAAATCAGGCATTGAAAAATTCTACGAGTCGCGTCTGCACGGCAAGGCTGGTTACGAACTAACGGAGGTGGATGCACATGGCAAACCACAGCTTAAAAGAGATGAACGTGCCCCTATAGCTGGAGAAGATTTATTTTTAAGTATAGATTTAAGGCTACAAATCAAAGCCGAAGAGCTATTACAAGAGCATAATGGTGCGATGGTTGCTATCGACCCACGAAATGGCGAAATACTGGCAATGGTTAGTGTGCCAGCTTATGATCCTAATTTATTTGTAGATGGTATTTCCTATGCTAATTACAACGCCTTAAGGGACAACCCTGATCGTCCTCTTTATAATCGTGCCTTACAAGGCTCTTACCCACCGGGTTCTACCATAAAGCCGATGGCTGGATTGATAGGCTTAAACACTGGCGTAGTAACACCGAGTAGCTCTCTTTATGCTAAGGGATACTTTCAAGTTCCTGCTAATAAACATAGATTTCGCTGTTGGAAAAAAGAGGGTCATGGTCATGTAAGTTTAAATCGTGCTATTTATCAATCTTGCGATGTTTATTTTTATGATTTGGCATTCCGTATGGGTATTAAACGCTATTCGAAAGGAATGAGAGAGTTCGGATTTGGTCAAAAAACAGGAATTGATTTACCCCACGAAGGCTCTGCACTAATGCCATCACCTGAGTGGAAGCGTAAGCGTTTTGATAAGTTTTGGTATCCGGGCGATACCGTGAATATGGGTATTGGGCAAGGCTATTTTACGGCAACACCTCTTCAACTTGCTAATGCAACGGCGATAATCGCTAATCGAGGCCATAAGTTTCGACCCCATGTGTTACGTGCCACTCGTTTATCAAGAAACTTACCAGAGAAACTAGTAACACCTGTAAAGTTACCTACAATAGGGGTAACAAAAATCCGTTTTTGGGATGATGTCATCCGTAGTATGACCAATGTAGTTCATGGCCCAGAAGGTACTGCAAGAAGCTCGGGTGCAGGGGCGCAATATCAATTTGCAGGAAAAACAGGAACAGCCCAAGTTTTTAGTATTGCACAAAACAAAACTTATGATGCTAAAAAGTTGAAGAAAAAATTACATGACCATGCTTTGTTTGTAGCTTTTGCACCAGTAAATAAGCCCCGCATTGCGTTGGCAATTATTGCAGAAAACGCAGGTGGTGGTAGTAAAGTGGCTGCACCAATTGCCAGGCAATTATTAGATACTTATCTTCTTGACCCTGATGAAAATGTGGATAAGGAAAACGCAACAAACAAAAGCGATCCAAACCAAGTACCATCAGACGATAGCCCTAGTCTAATAAATATAAATAAACTGAAGAAAAAACTAAAGCAAAGTGATATTCAATGAGTGCCAAAAAAAATGATATTGGTCAGTTCTTGCTTCGATGGCTTACTTCCCTTGATCTTGTTTTAATAGTAGCGATGATAATTTTAATGGCGCTAGGTACGGCAACATTATTTAGCGCGACATCTGAAAACCAAGCCATGATGAACACCCATACACTTCACCTAGTTTTAGCAACGGTTGTCATGCTGGTCGCAACACAAATGTCCAGTGCCATGTTAAATCGCTGGTCAGTTTGGATTTATGCTTTTGGCGTTTTGATTTTAATTTTGGTATTAGTTCAAGGCTCCATGGGAAAAGGCGCGCAACGTTGGCTTGAGTTGGGCGGTTTGCGTTTTCAACCTTCAGAAATTATGAAGTTAGCTGTGCCGATGATGGTGGCTAGTTATTTATCAAAAAAGAACTTACCACCAACTTTCAAAGAAGTATTTTTTGCCTTGATTTTGGTTTTGGTACCCATGCTACTTATTGTAAAGCAACCCGATTTAGGGACTGCTCTACTGGTTGGAAGTGCTGGATTTTTTGTGATTTATTTTGCAGGGATCCCTTGGAAATGGCTTTTAGCGACGTTAGCCGCTGGAATGATTATTGCCCCATTAGTTTTTTACTTTGGTATGCATGAATATCAGCAACAACGCGTGCTAACCTTGTTTAATCCTGAGGCTGATCGTTTGGGAGCTGGCTATCATATCTTTCAGTCAACGATTGCCATTGGTTCGGGTGGGGTTTATGGAAAAGGCTGGCTCCATGGTGATCAATCTCGCTTGGATTTTTTACCTGAACGGCATACCGATTTTATATTTGCAGTATTCGGAGAAGAATTTGGTTTACTGGGCAATCTAATATTACTATCACTGTATGTCTTTATTATTTGGCGCGGTTTATATCTTGCGACTAAGGGGCAAGATACCTTTGCCAGATTACTCGGCGGTAGTTTAAGCCTAACCTTCTTTATTTACCTTTTTGTGAATACAGGAATGGTTAGTGGTGTTTTACCAGTTGTAGGTGTCCCACTTCCTTTGATAAGCTACGGTGGTACTTCTTTGGTAACTCTGATGGCAGCGTTTGGCTTATTAATGGGAATGCGACGACGTAAGAAAGGATATGGGGACTAACATGAAAAAAAATCTACTGATGTATTTATCGGTGCTGTTTTTTGCTTACACGACAAATTTAAGCGCAAAGCAAGTTGATACGGGTTATATGGCATACCCTGCCATGCAACAATTAATTGAACGCATGGTTAAAAAAGGATTTGAGCGAGATTATCTCATTAGAACTTTTTCGGGAATTAAGCGCGATGAAAATATTCTTGCTAAAGTAAATTCTCCTGCGGAAGCCAAACCTTGGAATGTTTATCGTAAAATATTCTTAACTGAGCAACGTGCAGCAATTGGTGTTGATTTTTGGAACTTACACCAAAGAGCATTGCAAACCGCTAGTCAGCAATATGGTATGCCTGTGGAAATCATCGTAGCCATTATCGGTGTGGAGACACTTTATGGTCGAAATACAGGAAAACATAATGTATTACGAAGCTTAACAACATTAGCCATGGATTTTCCCAAACGTCAAAAATTTTATACTTCAGAGCTTGAGCAATTCTTGCAATTAATCCGTGAAGAAAAAATTCCAAACCCCTCTGCTATTAAAGGCTCCTACGCTGGGGCAATGGGTTTAGGCCAGTTTATTTCCAGTAGTTACCGCAATTTTGCGATTGATTATAATGGTGATGGGCATAAAGATTTATGGCATCCTGCTGATGCCATTGGCAGTGTAGCCAACTATTTTTCACGTCATAGATGGAAAACTGGGGGAGATGTAGCGGTTCCCGCTCGTATTGTGGGTAATTTTTATGCTAATATTGTCGAGGTTAATGCGAGAAAGCCAAAATATTCATTACCTCAGTTAGCTCAATATAATGTTAAGCCAGCTACAAAGATCAATTCAACACGTTTTTCGTTGTTAAAGCTAAGGGGTGATCATGGTGATGAGTTTTGGATTACGGGCGATAATTTTTACGTTATCACCAGATATAACCATAGCCCGAAGTACGCTATGGTCGTTTATCAATTAGCTAGAGAAATAAAAAGACGTAAGCTAGCTAAGAATTAATACCAATGTTTTAAACAAAGATGTAACCATTATCTAAAAGGGGACGATAATGAATAAACAAAAAGTAATTATATGTACAGGGCTTTTATTATCAGTTGCGCTTAGTGGGCTAACAAGCTGTAGCGTGATGGGTAAAGTGGGCAAATCAGTTCGTAATATCACTTCTATGGGCGCAAGTAGAGATGTGGCAGTCGATGAAAAGTTAATTATTCCACCCAGCTTACAAAATCCTAACCAAGTAAGAACAACGGCTAAAACCAGAAGAACACATTCAGCGCAAAGAAAAGCACCAACAAGGTCAGGCTTTGTTTCAAAGAAAAATTACTTCATAGTAGTGGGGACCTATCCAGATCAGGGTCAAGCATTAGATACCTTTGTAAGGTTATCATCTATTGGACTATCCGGTGCAACAATGGAATCACGTACCACAAAATCTGGAAAGAATTTACACATGGTTCGTTTAGGCCCATACCATAATCAGACAGATATTGATGAAGCTAAAGACAGTCTTACGAGTGATGGATTATCACAATTCAAAGTGGTAGAAAACTAAGGGAGTTACATAGCCAATTGTAGCGTTAACTTTTAGACTAAATAAGGTTAAAAGCACACCCCCCCACTTTTCCTTGTTTTTTTATTCAAATAACTGCTTAAAACGCTTTCATATTCTTATGTAAGCGTTATCATGCGCCCATAGGAATTAAGCCAATGCAAGCTCCTATGCTTTAAATAAGCTTACCTTCGGCAATTTAATTATGAATGTAGTTCCAAAAGTATTATTACTTATAACACTTTTCTTTACGGTTTCAGTAAACTCAATTTTTGCGGCTGATCTTCCTAGCGGGCCAGATTTAGGCGCGAGTAGTTATTTATTAGTAGATTTTCATAGTGGCGTTGAATTGGCGGCTAAAAACCCTGAAAAACGCATCGAACCCGCTAGCATTACAAAATTAATGACGGCTTATGTCATCTACAATGCATTGGCAAGCGGTAATTTCTCAATTAAAGATAATGTTCTGATCAGTAAAAAAGCATGGAAGATGGAAGGCTCAAGAATGTTTGTGGAGGCTGGTAAAAAGGTTCCATTTAACAGAATGCTACATGGCTTGATTATTCAATCAGGCAATGATGCCGCCGTAGCACTTGCCGAACACATCGCAGGTAATGAAGCAGCCTTTGTTGTCAAAATGAACCAGCAAGCAAAGATATTGGGCTTAAAAAACACCCACTTTGTGAATTCCACGGGCTGGCCAGATGAGAATCATTACACCACCGCAAGGGATATAGTAACGCTAACACGCGCTCTAATTAAAGATTATCCCAAACATTATAAATTACATTCGATTAAAGAATACAGTTACAACGGTATTAAGCAATATAACCGTAACAAGTTATTGTGGCGTGATAAAACGGTTGATGGTGTTAAAACAGGTCATACAAAATCCGCTGGCTATTGTTTAGTAGCTTCAGCTGTGCGTAATAAAATGCGATTAATTTCAGTGGTGTTGGGCGCACAAGATGAAAAAAGCCGCGCTGATTACAGCCAAGAACTCATAGAGTACGGATATCGATTCTTTGAAACACATAAATTATACGATGCTGGCTCAGTCCTTGCAGACAGCCGAATTTGGAAAGGCACAACAGATACGGTTCCCGCAGGTATTTTAGAAGATTTTTATGTGACGGTTCAACAAGGCCACTACAAACAACTGAAAGGTTTTATGAAGCTTGATAGTTCAGTGGATGCTCCGATTAGTCGTGGCGATTTATTAGGTACAGCAATTATTAAAGATGGTGATATAGTGGTTAGTGAAGTCCCATTAATCGCGCTAGATGCAGTGGATGCTGGTGGCTTTTGGTCAAAAGTGACCGATAGTGTTAAGAAGTTGTTTAATTAGAACTTGTCACCATATTTGATTCATGACTGATTCAACAAAAAAACAAACAAATAATGAAGAGCAAAATGAAGAGCAAGAAGAGTCGCTAATCGACTTTCCTTGTGACTTTCCTGTCAAGGTAATGGGAGCATCAATTCCAGAGTTTCATGCGTGTATCAATAAAATCGCCAAAAAACATGATCCCGAATTTATTGCAGATGAAACCACACAAAATGTCAGCAAAACAGGAAAGTACGTTAGCCTTACACTAAATATCCACGCGAAAGATAAAAAACAGTTAGATAAGATTTATCAAGAATTCACAGATCACGAACTTGTTTTGTGGGCACTCTAGTCAATAAAGAGACCACAACTTCCCCAGTAATAAAAAATCTTGGCTTGCAAGACTACGAAACAGTCTGGCAAGCCATGCAAAATTTCACCCAATCACGCGATAAAACTACTCCTGATGAACTTTGGATCGTCGAGCATCTACCTGTTTATACGCTCGGCAGAAACGGTAAGCCAGAACATATTCTTAATAAAACAGACATCCCCATTGTTAAAGTAGACCGTGGTGGGCAAGTTACTTACCATGGCCCCGGCCAATTAGTGATTTATATATTATTAGATTTACATCGTCGTAATTTAGGTATTAGAAAGCTTGTCACCATTATTGAAGACGCCATAATTTCCCTGTTAAAAGCGTATAGCGTCACAGCCAATAGCGATAAAAAAGCACCCGGTGTTTATATCGGGGGTGAAAAAATTGCAGCCCTTGGCCTACGTGTTTCAAAAGGTCGTACAACACATGGATTAAGTTTAAACATTGATATGGATCTGAGCCCTTATCAAGATATAAATCCTTGTGGCTATCAAAACTTAAAAGTCACTCAATGCAAAGATCACAAAATCACTGACTCGATAGTTGTTGTTGCTGAAAAACTTATTTCTTATTTAAAACAACAATTAAAAGTACACCCCCCCACTTTTCCGTGATTTTTTGGTAAAGCCTAACCTTTGTAACTGCTGGATAAGGTATTATCCATCGAATGAAATATAAAGACCTACGAGATTTTATCTCACAGCTTGAATCAAAAGGTGAGCTTAAGCGCATCAGGACTGAAGTTGACCCCAACCTTGAAATGACCGAAATCTGTGACCGCGTACTTCGTGCCGGCGGCCCTGCATTATTATTTGAAAATCCTAAAGGTTTTGACACCCCTGTTCTTGGTAATTTATTTGGTACGCCAGAGCGTGTGGCAATGGGCATGGGCGAAGATTCTGTCACTGCTTTGCGTGATGTAGGAAAGCTACTTGCCAGCTTAAAAGAGCCATCACCGCCCAAGGGCATTAAAGACGCCTTAAAATCCATACCAAAATATAAAAAAGTGCTGGATATGGCGCCCAAGAAGGTCAAAAAAGCCGCTTGTCAGAGTGTTATTTGGGAAGGTGATGAGGTTGATTTAGCTAAGTTACCGATTCAAACCTGTTGGCCAGAGGATGCCGCACCGCTTATCACATGGGGCTTAGTGGTTACTAAAGGCCCTAATAAATCACGCCAAAACTTAGGCATTTATCGCCAGCAGGTGATTGGAAAAAATCGCGTTATTATGCGCTGGCTTTCACACCGTGGCGGCGCATTAGATTTTAGAGATTGGCAAGAAAAACACCCCGGTGAACCCTTCCCAATTGCCGTCGCACTAGGCGCCGACCCTGCTACCATTTTAGGTGCCGTCACACCAATCCCCGATACCTTATCTGAATATGCTTTTGCAGGACTATTGCGCGGATCACGCACGGAGGTTACTAAATGTATCGGCTCCGATTTACAAGTTCCCGCCTCCGCTGAGTTTGTATTAGAAGGCCATTTATACCCTGATGATATGGCAGATGAAGGACCTTATGGCGATCACACAGGTTATTATAATGAGGTAGAACGCTTCCCTGTTTTCACCATTGAGCGTATCACCCATCGCAAAGATCCTATCTATCACAGCACTTATACGGGAAGACCGCCTGATGAGCCTGCCATGCTGGGTGTTGCATTAAATGAAGTTTTTGTACCCATTTTACAAAAACAATTTCCTGAAATTACTGATTTTTATTTACCACCTGAAGGTTGCTCCTATCGCATGGCGGTTGTCAGTATGAAAAAACAATACCCCGGACATGCTAAACGCGTGATGATGGGAGTGTGGTCATTTTTACGCCAGTTCATGTACACCAAATTTGTGATTGTGGTGGATGATGATATTAATACACGTGACTGGAATGATGTGATTTGGGCAATGACAACGCGCATGGACCCTGCGCGTGACACCACCATCATTGAAAACACACCGATTGATTATCTTGATTTTGCCTCACCTGTTTCAGGGCTAGGTTCAAAAATGGGTTTTGATGCTACCAATAAATGGCAAGGCGAAACGGATCGTGAATGGGGTAAGCCGATTGTAATGGATGAAAAAGTTAAAGAACGTGTTGATCAGATCTGGGATGATCTTGGCATCAATTAATCAAACTAAAAGCACACCCCCCCACTTTTCGCCTATTTTTTGCAAAATAAAGGCGAAAAGTGGGGAGGTGTGCTTTTATTGCTTGTAAACAGATTTTCCTTTCACAAAGGTTTGCACTGTCTTACCTGTAAACCCCCAGCCTGAAAATGGTGTATTTTTACCATGGCTAAGAAGTTTCTCTGGTTCTAACTGCCAGAAATTATCGGGATCAAACAAGCTGAGGTTCGCCTTAGCTCCCACGGTTAAGCGCCCTGCTTGTGATTTAATAATATCAGCAGGTTTATGCGTTAAATAAGCAATCGCTTGAGATTCTGATATTACTTTCTCTTCTACCAGACGAAGTGTGAGGGGTAATAATGTTTCAAAGGCTGAAATCCCTGGACTGGTTTCTTCAAAGGGAGCTAGTTTAGCATCGACTTCATGGGGTTGATGATCTGAACAAATTGCATCAATCACACCATCAGATACAGCTTGTCGTAGCGCATCTTTATCACGCATGGAACGTAGTGGCGGCACGGTATGACATAGCGGGTTGTAGTCGGCCAAATCCATTTCAGTGAGAAATAATTGATGAGCGGCAACATCTGCTGTTATCGGTAAGCCCTCATCTTTAGCCTTTTTCAAAAGCGTGATACTTTTTGCTGTGGATAGCCGACAGAAGTGCACAGGGCTAGCGGTTTCTTCCACCAAGGCAATAATTTGTGCCATCGCGGCTGTTTCTGCGGCGACAGGAATGGGTGTTAAGCCTAAGCGTGTTGCCAATGCTCCTTCGTGCATACCACCTGTTGACATTAAAGAATGATCAAGTGGATGTAACAAAAGTGGCAACTCAAATGTTGCGGCGTATTCCATCGCTTTACGCAACGTTGCTAAATCTTTAATAGCGTTCCAGCCTTGGCTAACACCTACGCAACCAACATATTTTAGGCTACCCATGTGGCTAAGTTGCTCACCTTCTAATCCCTGAGTGAGTGCGCCAATAATACTGACTTGGCTAAACCCTGCTTGTTTTACTTTGCTGCGGATAAGCTTAACGGTAGCGCCATTATCAATAGGTGATAAGGTTTCAGGCATGCAACAGATTTGTGTAATTCCTGCACTGGCTGCTGCGTAGGTTTCATACGGAATTCGTGTTTTGTTTTCTTGCCCTGGCTCGCGTAGATACGCGCTGAGGTCTACAATACCTGGTAGTACCCATTTATCTTTAGCATCAATTATTTGATCGGCTTCAAAATCTTTTGGAATGGACGATCCAATACCCACAATTTTCTTTTTTCTAATCGCGATGTCGGAAACTTGATCAAAGTCAGAAGCAGGATTGATAACACGGCCATTTTTGATTAGGATAGTTTTATCACTCATCCGAACCACCATCTGCCTGTGCTTGTGAGCTTATTACCATCGACATTATGGCCATACGCACGGCGATGCCATTACTAACTTGTTGCAAAATAACTGACTGAGGACCATCAGCAACACTCGAATCTATTTCAACGCCACGATTAACAGGCCCAGGGTGCATAACAATAGCATCTTCTTTTGCCAAGGCTAGTCGTTCTTCTGTTAAGCCATAGCGCGCATAATATTCGCGAACTGAAGGTATTAAAGCCGTGTTCATTCGCTCGTGTTGCAAGCGCAACATAATAATAACATCCACGCCTTTTATGCCTTCTTCAATATCATCGTAAACCGTCACGCCCATTTTTTCGATGCCAATTGGCATGAGTGTCTTAGGTGCAACCAAACGAATTTCACCCGTGCAAAGTATACTTAAAGCATGGATTTGAGAGCGTGCCACACGCGAGTGTTTTATATCACCAACGATGGCAACTTTAAGCGGCGTAAAATCCCCTTTGTGTTGGCGAATTGTTAATACATCCAACATGGCTTGAGTGGGGTGAGCATGACGACCATCTCCAGCGTTAATAACACTGATATGTGGCGCGCAATATTTGGCAATAAAGTGTGCTGAGCCACTACTGGAATGCCTTACTACAAACATATCACAGCCCATGGCTTCTAAATTTCTGATGGTGTCTAGTAGGCTTTCGCCTTTTTCTGTTGCGGAGTTTCGAATATCTAAGTTTACTAAATCGGCGGATAAACGCTTAGCGGCTAATTCGAACGTTGTACGTGTTCGTGTGGAATTTTCAAAAAACAAATTCATCACCGTTTTGCCTCTTAGCAAAGGTGCTTGAACTTGTGCTTTATTAGGAAGTGTTACGAATTGCTGAGCTCGATCAAGGATTTTTTCTAGCAATAAGGGTGGTAGCCCTTCAACCGTAAGAAAATGTTTGAGATTACCATCTGCCGTTAATTGCATAGAGGATGGTAATGGACCAGGAGTGGTATTGAGTGAGGTTTTTTTGCTAGCTGTGCTCACGGGTTACTATTTTTAGCTCCAAGTTATTATTATCGTTACTAACTTTAAAGTATTTATTTGGATTTTCTGACTTTGCATTACTGTCTTTAAAGCCAATCACTTGCGCATTAATAGGTATTTCACGATTACCTCTATATAT
>CAYTRF010000014.1:0-11112 GCA_964440065.1 uncultured Cocleimonas sp.
CTAATAACCCGTTATTAGCTTCATTTCCCGCCTCAATCAGTAAAATTTTAGCCCACTTTTCTTTCGCCACTGACTCGTACAAAGGTCTCATGTAGTATCAAATATTATTGATTAATCGAAAACCTGATCATTAGTGCAATCTAAGCATTAATGTTTTGGGGTGTTATTTTAAAAGGAACGAATTATCGTTCCTTTTTTTATGAGAGCTAGTAACCTTCATATGGCTTCGGTTACAAATGGGGGATTACAGAGGCTTCTGAAATTAAAAAAACACGGAAAAGTGGGGGGGTGTACTTTTAAATTAAGATTATCAATTAATGACAGCCCATAGTGGTCCTATAGCGATTAATCTATGATTCAGCATCCTCTCTGTATGATTGCTCAGATATAAAAATAATTACTGGTGAGAAGTTACGATGAAAAGTAGAAAAAAAATAAAAGGCTTTACTTTAATTGAGCTTATAATTGCTGTTGCTATCATTGGGATTCTCGCCAGTATTTCTTTTCCAGCCTATCAAAACCATGTTATTCGTTCAAAACTCAATGAAGGTTATCACTTTCTTTTACAAGCTAGGGCACATGTAGATAATTATCATGTTGAAAAAGGTAAGACAAAGTTGTTGGCACTGACGCCAAGTAATTTTGAAGCCGAACTGGATTTAAAAAAACAAGTTAACACGAATTTGATAAGAGACTTTTGGATAAAAGGCGGGGCAGTATATGGAGGAGATGTTTCCATTTGGTTTATAACTAGCCAGAATGCTTCAATCCCCGCGACACTCAAGGGGAAGTGGCTATTCTACTTAGTGGGGACTGTAGATGGTGCAGGCTTTCTTCAATGGGAATGTAAATCGGATTACGAGAGTGCTGAATATATAAAGTATGCTCCTAAAGCATGTAAGTAATATTACTTTTAGAGGCCTCAGTATAACTCAGTGTCGAAATGAAAAGTCGCTTGAAATTTCACTGATTGAGACGGGAAATGAAGCTAATAACAGGTTATTGGCAAGTTTTCCAACGAAAAGCAGTGAGGTTTCAAGCACTTTTACTCGTCACCTGAGTTATGCTGAGGTCTCTTTTAGTAAGCTTAGGAGAAGTACCTTTAAAAGCACACCTCCCCACTTTTGAATGATAGCTCGCTTTTGTTGTTTAAAAGCGATACTAGAATTTATGCATGGCTACTCATTTTATTCGCCCTACGGGTTGTCGTCGCTATCGCTCCAACATTATCTCGCTAGGCTCGGTTCGCGTATTTTTTGTAACCATTAAAGCTAGGAAACTTAGACTATGCTGATAACCACTTGTCTGAATGTCTCTGATAAAAGTTGAAGTTTCCCAGAAAAACGGTAATCTGAGAGTAATATAAAAATAAAGTGCATGAAAAATGCGATAGATAGTTCTGTTTTCTTACAAAAAGGAAAGCAGAGAAGGTATAGCGTATAAAAATGACTTTACATAATTAAAATAAACTAAATGAATGTTATGCAGAAAACTAAACATCTAAACAAACAGACAAAACAGTCTGGCTTCACACTTGTTGAAACGTTGATAAGCGTGGTTGTGATTGGTATTGGGCTATTAGGTTTAGGTGGTCTGCAAGTTGCTTCAACCAAAGGGACTAATGATGCCCACTTTAGAACAGAAGCAAGCCTATTAGTGATGAATCTAAGCGATCGTATGCGCGCCAATCAAGAAGGTGTAGATGAAGGTTTCTATGAGGACGATATTATTGGCTGTGGTGAAGATATAAATTTTTGTAATGAATCCGTTTGTAACGCAGAAGATCTTGCAAAGTTTGATCTTCAAGAAATTATGTGTGGCATAAAAAGAGTCAATAAAAGAGAAGGTGGAGTAATAAATAAAATACCCAGTGGAACAATCAGTGTTACTTGTAGCGCAGGTTGTGACGATTTAGGACCCTTGATTAATCCTAAAAGGAAACTTGAAGTCGTGGTTTCATGGAGAAAACAGAAAATAGAAGAAGATGAGTTTGGAACAGAGTGTGAAGTTGATGGCAAACAATGTTTGATCATTCCTGTTATCCCTTAAGTAAAAATAAATTATCCCTTTAAGTAATAATGATGAAAAAAGAAATAACAAATAAGACATTTACTCGACAATCTCAATCAGGTTTTACGTTGATTGAATTATTAGTATCCGCTACTTTAGGTGTTTTCCTTGTGGGGGGAGTTATAACTAACTTTATTAGCACTAAAAGTGCTGATAAAACACGCTTGGCGATTAGTGAAATGGATTCAAACGCTCGCGCAGCGATGCAAATTCTAAGACAAACTATTTCACATGCTGCTTATGCCCCTGAAAATATTCCTTTCGATAGTCCATTCTTTTCTAAAAGAGATGGGGTTCAATTCAATATCAATTGTAGTGGTAGCATAAAGTTGAATACCTCTGCTGCAACACCAAAAGCGGGTCAATTTAGCCGGGATAGAGGCTTAAAAGGTGACGTAATAACCGTTGTACATTTAGCGGATAATCCTTGTACTGACGGTAGTTCAAGCTGTACAGGTAATGCAAATATCAATTCTGAAGCGTTAGTGTATACCGATTGTACCGGAGGCGGGGTTCGTCGTGATGAAAGAGCAGTAGCCTGCAGTGTTGATAATATGCCTGATCCAAGAGATGCTAAAATCTACAGTACTTTTTATTTGAAAAAAGAGTCAGGTGAGAATGTTTTACATTGTCGGGGGAGTCGTGGTGGTACACAAGCACTTGTTGAAGGTATCCACAATATGCAGTTCCAATATGGTGTAAAACAGGATGATGGAAGCACAAGGTATTTTGCAGCGAAAGGTGTAGAGACAAATGACTACTGGGGGCTTGTTGTCAGTGTGCGGGTAGCTTTATTAGTACAATCTTTGGAAAAAGATATTGTTAATGTTACCACTAAGACAAAAACCAAATACGATGTTTTGAATGAACGATATACAATTGATGCTGATGAATTATCAAGACTATACCGTGTATATACAACAACAATAAATCTACCTAATCAAGATAAAGGAGCGTTATGATGCTTCATCAAAATAAAAATAGAAAACTTAATTGTAAGAAGCAAGAAGGAGCAACGCTGTTCTCAGTAATGGTGTTTCTTATATTGATGACAACGGTATCAGTATCCTCAAGTAAATTAGCACTTTTGGATATTATGGTTGCGGGTAATGATCATAAACAGATGCAGAATTATCAACAAACAGCGAATGACCTGGCTGAGTTAACCTCCGTAGTCTCTCTTTCCGGGCCTCTTTTAAATAACAGTTTTGATGCCAATACAGGTATTTACAAGGTGCCCAACTCAAGACATGGAGTCACCGAAACTATTACAGATCATGCTAATGGAAATAAGGATCTATACTATATCTGCCAAGGTTTTGATGGTAAAGCAATCTCTATGGGCCCTAGTGCTCCTCGCTGTTATTTATATGAGTTTGATGCTAAATCAGCACTGAAAAATACAGGTGTTAGAGATCGGCATGTACGCGGAGCTGGCAAAGAAAAACCCAACGCATCTAAAGATAGCTACTTATAATTTTAAGCCATTTTTATAAAAAAGACAGAAAACAAATATATTAAAAATAAACCCAATCCATCTCAAGGGTAACGAGTTATGAGAAAACCAATGATCAATATTAAAAAAACACTAATGGTATTTTTTGCCTTATCCGTACTCGCATCTACCGTATATGCCGATGATACCGAGATTTTCTTCTCAACCAACGTGTCAAAGCCCAATTTGTTGTTTGTTTTGGATGTTTCAGGAAGTATGCGTGAAGTTGTTGAAGGGTCAGCTGAAGTTGGCGATGATGCTACTGTTCAATCACATACGGTTAATCGATTTGTTGTAAATGACAATGATGATGCCGAACAAGCTGTGGCGGGTGGGGTAATGTTATTGGGTGATCGTTTCCTAGATCTTGGATTTGATAATTATGACCTTTCGGCAACTCAACGTGTTGGTTTACGCTTCTATAATATGGGGATTCCAAAAGATGCTGTGATAACAAATGCCTATATTCAATTTACGACAATGGATGTGGATGCATTATCAGATAACCCAATAAATTTGCACATTGTTGGTGAAGCCACCGGGGATGCAGCAAGGTTTGACTTAGTAGCGATAGACGCTAGAACAGTAACAACACTAGAAGCTGATTGGAGTCCACCAGCTTGGGGTAATATAGGTCAACGCGGTGAAAATCAGCGGACAATAAACCCAGTAACAAAACAAGGATTATTGACGGATATCGTTCAAAATATTGTCAATCGAAGTGATTGGAATAAAAATAACGGGATGGTTTTTATCATTGAAGGGACGGTAGGAGAAACCGCCAATCGAGTTGCTGTAGCCCATGATGCAGGTTCACCCGATGCAGCCCCTACCTTGCATATCGAATATGATACAACATCCAGTGAAGATTTAACCCGTTTGGCAGTCATGCAAAAAGCATTGAGAAGAGTGTTAGAAGTTGCCCCTGATAACGTAAACGTTGGAATAATGAAGTACTCAGGTCAAACTCTAGATTCTCATCAAGACTATGATGAGGATAGAAGAAGGCACTTTATATCTGGGGTTAGTTTCCCAATATCCGATATTAACGCTTTAGCAGAACCGATTATTACGGACTTTAAGGGTGTAGATAATTTATCTAATCCAAATGTTACGATTACTGTGCGTGAATTCTTAGCGGATATAGCAGATAAGTGGGAACCAGCAGGTGGAACACCCATTGTCGACTCACTTTATGAAGCTGCACTGTATTTTAGGGGTGAAAAAATGCATTACGGTAAAGAGAGAAACAATACCACAGCAACGACAACTCTTGATGGCTCTAGTGTGCAAATAGCTAGTGGCTCCCATCAATCCACTTACGTGGGTGGTGCTACAATTTCAAAAACTATTGATACCGATCATAGAGATAATATAGCTGATGCTAATTATATTAGCCCTATCGAAAGTAGTTGTCAGTCAAACTATATAGTATTGATGTCAGATGGTGAACCAACGTATTACAGAGCCGGTAGTGGTACACCGTACAACAAAGGGCCATTTGCAAGATCAATAAAAGGCACGGGGCCATCAGGTTCACTTTCAGCGGGGATACCAACTTGTCAAAATAACCCTCATACGTTTATACAGCCCCCTGACAACTTTAGTGGAGTCTCTGGTTCAGATTCAGGAGTTTGTGGTCCAGAAATAACTGAATACATAGCAACTCATGATAACAGCAGTGAATATGATGGTGATCAAACGATTAAAACTTATACAATAGGTTTTGGCAGTGGCTTATCAGCAAGTACAGTTGATTATTTGAAAAGCTTAGAAACCATTGATGATGATCCCAGTACAGAAAGCGTGGTGGAAGATGGCTACTTTAATGCCGATAGCCCAGAAGCATTAGCCAAAGCCTTCCGTGATATTTTAGCTCAAGTGGCTGAACCATCGGGTACTTTGGCATCCCCTGGTTATAGCGTGAACGTAAAAAGTGGTTTGGAGCATGAGAAGGATATATACATTCCTGTATTTGATAGAAAAAATAGCTCTAGATGGTCTGGAAACTTAAAGAAATTTAGCATTGAAGAAGTGGGTGATAAAAGGTTGATACGTGGAAAAAATGGCCTGAATGCGGTTGATGAATCAGGTAAATTTACTGCGGATGCTTGGGATTGGTGGTCAGATTCACCAGAAGGAGGCAGTCCTGATGGTATTAATATTCAAAGAGGTGGTGCAGCTGGAAAACTGGATCCAGTTGATCGTTTACTCGTTTCTAATATTACTGGCAGCGAAGATTTAACAACAGGCAGTGACAATAAGCTAATAGAGTCTAATGGTTTAATCGATAATGAGTTGTTAGGTATTACTGGTGCTTCTTTAGATGATAGAAAGAAGCTCATTAACTTTATTCGTGGCTGGGAGAATGGAGCGTATGACAACGCTGCTACGCCAAAGGGTATTGCAAGAAAGCACATGGGAGACATGCTGCATTCAGAACCATTAATTATAACTTATGATGAGGGTAATGCAGCGGGTGAAGGTAAAACACAATATATCTTTGCGGGCACAAATGAAGGTTATTTACATGCTTTTGATACTGCCACCGGTGAAGAGATTTGGGCCTTTATGCCTAGAGAATTACTGAAGATTATTGAACCTCAAATGCGTAATGAAGGTACTGCTGAGGATCATAAATACGGTATAGACGGTTCGCTTACCTATTGGGAAAATAAAGGGGATGGGAAAAAGTATTTATACTTTGGACTTCGTCGTGGCGGAAGTTCCTATTACGCCTTAGATATCACTAATCCTTTAGTGCCAAAGTTCAAATGGACGGCATCATACCCTAGTATGGGACAATCTTGGTCTACACCTTATTTGGGTAGAATTAGAGATGCTAGCGGTGGTAGTTGCACATTTGGCGGAGGTACAATTGCTAATTGTAGAGAAGTGGTTGTAATTTCAGGCGGATACGATGAGGAAGAAGATCGTGATGGGCAATCTGCATCAGCGCCAAAATCCTCTACAGATAAACCTGGGGCAGATATACTCATTTTAGATGCCAAAACAGGTGCTTTGGTTTGGTCTTTACGAAAAGATCTTCCGAGTGAGAAAGACACCATCGTAGACAGTATTCCTGGTGGGGTTAGAATCTTAGATACAAACAGAAATAATTTATTGGATCGATTCTACTTCGCAGATACAGGTGGTCATGTATGGCGATTAGATTTTAATGATTTAGAAGATGATAGCACCACTAAATTGACCCATCTGGCTAATTTAGCGAATGTTCCAGGTGAGCGTCAAAGTGCGCGTAAATTCTATAATGAGCCTGATGTTTCAGTAATGAAGCTAAATGGTAGAACGATTTTTGTGGTCTCTATTGGTAGTGGTTTTAGAGCGCACCCAATGGATTCAACGATTAAAGATAAATTTTATATGCTAATTGATGATAAGCCATACTCAGCTATTGACACTAGTGAATTTACGACTATTACACCTGCTAAATTATCTAAAATTATTATTTCAGCGTCCGTTAGTGGTAGTACGATTGCAAAAACGGTCACTCAAGTTGGGGCATTAGATAGCAAAATAGGTGATATAGCGGATAATAACTACGTAAAAGGCTGGGAAGTAACTTTACCTGACAATGGTGAGAAAGTATTAACTACGGCTTTAGCGTTTGATGGGGTAATTGTATTTACCACCTTGATTCCTCAAGCATTGCTTACGGGAGATGGTATAGATCAATGTGCTGCTCCTTCCACACAAAGTCATTTATATGGGATTAATGTTCGTACGGGCAAGGCAGGTTTAGATCTTGATGGCAATGGTGAGGTGAACGATAATGATATTTTTATGAGTGGTCCACCTGGTCAAATCCCAGAAATACAAGTTCTATTTAATGCATTTGAAGTTAAAGACGAGGTGGATGCTGCTGGTGATCTAACAGGAAACTCATCTTGTAGGCATCCTGTGGATATAAGAATAGGAAAAAAATTATCTCAGGCTACAGGCTATGATGCTTGTCGGTTGGAGTCTCTGTTTTGGAGTGATCCAGTGAGCGGAAATAAGTAGGAATAATAACCATGAATAATAAGCCAAAACTAATTGGAATTATCTTTTTTACAGTGATATCAGTAAGCAGTTTTCAGCAGGCACACGCTAAATTGTTTAAATGTGTTAGTGCCAAAGGTGATGTTTTTTATAATGACAAGCCTTGTCCTGCTACAGAAAAGGAGACATTGATTAAAGCCGATAAAGCACCTAAAAATGCTTATATTCCTCCCGCTTTTGTTAGTGATGAGGAAAAGGCAAGTCTTGGCGTTGCTACTGGGGGCAATGTATCCAATCAACAGATTAAGACAAAAGGAGAAACAAAAGATAAAAAGGAAAAGTCTTTTGATGGGAGCGAAGCGACTAAAAAGGATGCTAGCGAACAGAGCTCAAACGAATCTTCTGCGGGTGATAATTCCGATACGCAGGAAAATTATGTTAGTAAGAGTACGATTGAAAAGTTAAAAAACACCACTAGAACAAAAGCGCCTTTAAGCAGAAAGTCAGCCAACAACGGCTTAGCAAGTAATCCTCTGAAAGTAGAGAAGAAGAAAGAAGTGCATCGGTAGTTTTATTTAACCGCAGGTAGCTCTTTAATATACAAATCCTGTTTAGAATAAGGTATTTCAATAGCGTGTTCATTAAACTTGTGATAAACCTCAACATTTAATTTATCCAAAGTACGGCCTCGTAATTCAGGGTCTTCTATCCAGCAGAGTAATTCAAAATCTAAGCTGGATGCACCAAATGCTCTAAGGCGTATGCGTGGCTCAGGTGATTTTGTGACTAAGGACTCATTCAACGCAATATCCATAAGAATTTTCCGAACTTGGTCTATATCAGTTCCATAAGCAACCCCAACCTTTACCCGAATTCGAAATTTCGGGTTTGGACCACCACTTTGATTGGTAACTTTGCTATTACCCATTATGGAGTTCGGCACAGTTACTTCAACATCATCACGCGTGACTAAGCGGGTACTACGAAGACCAATATGAGTAACTTTACCTCGTTGACTATCCTCGAGTACCACATAATCACCAATTTTATAGGGTGAGTCCGCTAGGATAAAAACACCTGAGAAAAGATTGGCAAGTGTGTCTTTTGCCGCAAAACTGACCGCAAGACCAACAATACCCGCCGATGCTGCCCATGCGGTCATATCAATCCCCCATATTTGGAACATGATATAGACCGCTATAGCAACAATAAGGATCTTTGATAAGTTATCAAATAAAGGCAGTGTCTGCGGTTGAACCAGACGAGCTTTTCCTTTTTTTCCTTTTTTACGCCAAGCTAGTTGTTGTAAAATGACTTTCGAAGTGCGAATCAATGCAACCATCCAAACAATGACACCGATTGTTTTTAATGCAAAGATCAAATTATTTGTCAAACCATCAGATAGTGGCATGATTTTAAAAGCAGTGGAAAAGCCAGTAATCACGAGGGAATAGTAAATAGGTGGGCGGGCTATTTTGAGTAAACGATCATCAAGGTAGGTTTGAGTTCGGTTAGTCAAAAGTTTTAGTATTTTATAAATTAGCCAAGAAATCAACGAAGCAAACACGAAAGTAATTAAGAATACGGCTCCACCTTGAACCCAAGGCTGGTCATCAAAAAAGTGTGTTACTGTTTCTAAATAGGGATGTAGATAGCTGTGTAGTTTATCCATGCTACTCCAAGGACCGTTAAAAAATCGATAGACTTTATCAGATTATCCCTTGATAAACTTCAATTAATTACCTCAAAAAATCATCTAACCGAGTAAAAGCGAGATAAAGATAGAGCGATAGCGATGCCTACCTACTATAGGATGAAAAAACAAGGAAAAGTGGGGGGGTGTACTTTTTAATGATATTTGGGGTAGTTAGTCCTATCAATGCTTGTTAAAGCACTGTTTAAGCTATAAAATCCCCGTTTTGTTTTTAGGCGCGTAACTCAGTTGGTTAGAGTGCCACCATGACATGGTGGAAGTCCTCGGTTCGAGTCCGAGCGTGCCTACCATTTTAACAAACACACTTTTAACTGGCTAATCATGTGGTCTCTCGTAAGGATCACCACTGTTTTAGGGGAATACTAATGCCAACTATTACACTACCTGACGGTTCTCAGCGTTCATTTGATCAAGCCGTTTCAATTTTAGATGTTGCCAATGATATTGGCCCAGGTCTTGCAAAAGCGACCGTGGCAGGTTCTATTGATGGCAAACAATACGATGCCACGCACGTAATTGAAGATGATATAGAACTTAGTATCATTACTACTAATAGCGAAGAAGGCGTTGAAGTTATTCGTCATTCCTCTGCTCACTTAATGGCGCAGGCCGTAAAGCAATTATTCCCTGAAGCACAAGTAACTATCGGCCCAGTAATTGAAGACGGTTTCTTTTACGACTTCTCTTACGAGCGCGCCTTTACACCTGAAGATGTTGATGCGATTGAAAAACGCATGAAAGAAATTATTAAGCAAGATATTCCTGTAGAACGTAGTGTCATGTCACGTGATGATGCGGTGAAGTTTTTCAATGATATGGGGGAGACGTACAAAGCTGAAATTATCGAAAGCATCCCTAGTGATGAAGATTTGTCTTTGTATAAACAAGGGGACTTTATTGATTTGTGCCGTGGCCCTCATGTACCGAGTACGGGAAAAATTCCTGCGGTTAAATTAACTAAACTAGCAGGTGCTTACTGGCGTGGCGATTCTAATAATGAAATGCTACAGCGTATTTACGGTACAGCATGGGAAAACAAAAAAGCATTAAAAGCGTATATTCGCCGTATCGAAGAAGCTGAAAAACGCGATCACCGTAAAATTGGCCGTAAGCTGGATTTATTTCATATTCAAGATGAAGCACCAGGGCAGATTTTCTGGCACGACAAAGGCTGGACGATTTATCAGGTAATTTCACAATATATGCGAGAGCAACAACGCTTACGTGATTACAAAGAGATCAATACCCCAGAATTGGTTGATTTTTCTTTATGGGAGCGTTCAGGGCACGCTGAGAAATACAGCGATGATATGTTTACCTTGGAATCAGACGGCCGTCGTTTTGCCTTAAAACCTATGAATTGTCCTTGTCATGTTCAAGTGTTTAATCAAGGTTTAAAAAGCTACCGTGACTTGCCTTTACGACTTGCGGAGTTCGGTGCATGTCACCGAAATGAAATGTCAGGTGCATTACACGGATTAATGCGCGTGCGCGGATTTGTTCAGGATGATGGTCATATTTTCTGTACAGAAGAGCAAATTCAGCCAGAGGTTGCCGATTTTATTGATTTCTTGCATGAGGTTTACAAAGATTTTGGTTTTGATGATGTAATCTATCGCTTATCGACACGTCCTGAGAATCGAGTAGGGAGTGAAGAAGATTGGGATAAAGCAGAGAAGGCATTAGCAGATGCGCTTGATACACAGAATTTAGAATGGGATGAGCTTCCAGGTGAAGGTGCTTTTTATGGCCCTAAAATTGAGTTTTCATTAAAAGATAGCATTGGACGTGTTTGGCAATTAGGCACAATTCAAGTTGATTTTTCCATGCC
>CAYTRF010000015.1:0-4687 GCA_964440065.1 uncultured Cocleimonas sp.
ACCATGAGTCAATTACATAAATTCCATGGCGGCGTACACCCACCTTTTCATAAAAATAAATCAAATAAACTGCCCATTAAAAATGCAGGCATTCCTCCAGAACTCGTCCTGCCTCTTCAACAACATATCGGTCAGCCTAGCGAAGCGGTTGTTGAGGTAGGTGACAAAGTATTTAAAGGTCAGTTAATTGCCATCGCAGGGGATGGCATTAGCGCCAACCTGCATGCACCAACATCAGGTACAATAACTGCCATTGAAGAACGCACCCAAGCACATCAATCGGGGTTAAAATTATTATCTGTTGTCATTAAAACAGATGCTAAAGATGACTGGGGCAAGTATAAATATCCCACACACACTGATTTCGAAGTATTAAACAACGCTATTTTATTAGAACGAATACAACAAGCAGGAATTGTAGGCCTTGGTGGTGCAGTTTTCCCAACCTCTGTGAAACTAGCTGGATCAAACACCATCAAAACATTGATTATCAATGGAGCTGAATGCGAGCCTTATATCACTTGTGATGATGTTCTGATGCGAGAGCGTAGCCCTGAAATCATCACTGGAATTAGAGTTTTACTGCAAATAATTCAGCCAGAAAAATGCCTAATCGCCATTGAAGACAACAAGCCAAATGCTTTAAAAGCCATGCGAGAGGCTAGTCAAGACTTGGCTAATACCGAGGTTATTAGTATTCCCACTATTTACCCCAGCGGTGGTGAAAAACAACTCATTGAAATACTCACAGGTATCGAAGTTACATCAGGAGCATTGCCCCTAGAACTCGGTATTGTCAGCCAAAACATCGGTACGGTTTATAGTATTTACAAAGCAGTAATTGAAGGTGAACCACTTCTATCACGGATTATCACCGTGACGGGTAATGGCATTCAGCAGCCACAAAACTTTGAAGCATTAATAGGATCATCCTTTGCCTATTTAGTGGAACAAGCAGGGGGCTACACCAAAATGGCAGATCACCTCATTATGGGTGGACCGATGATGGGAATTGCTTTGCAAGATGATGATGTGCCAATGGTAAAAGCCAGTAACTGTGCTTTATTCACTTCAACAACTGCACTAAATGAATCTAATTCAGAATTTTCATCACAGCCTGTAATGCCCTGCATTCGTTGCGGCAAGTGCATGGATGTTTGCCCTGTTAATCTACTACCTCAGCAACTTTATTGGCATATTAGGGCTAAAGACTTTGATAAAGCTGAGGCGCATAATCTTCGCGATTGTATCGACTGTGGTTGTTGTAGTTATGTTTGCCCTAGCCATATTCCGCTGGTAGATTATTATCGTTTTGCGAAAACAGAAATTAAATCACAAGAAATAACATTAGAAAAATCCAATTTATCGCGTGAACGCCACGAATTTCTACTGTTTAGAAAAGAGCGTGATAAGCGTGAGCGTGATGAAAAACGTGCGGCTCATAAAGCCGCATTACAAAAGAAAAAAGCGGAAGCAAAAGCCAGTAAAGGTGATAATGAAAAGGATGGCAAAGCAGATGCCATTCAAGCCGCCTTAGCCCGTGCGAAAGCAAAAAAAGAAGCACTGCAAAAAGAGACTTTAGCAACTAAACCAAAAGAAAAAATGGCAGGGGATAAAAAGTAATGCTCTTTAAAACCAATACCTCACCCTTTTTTAGCGGTAATACCAATGTAAGTACCGTTATGCTTCAAGTATTACTCGCCTTAATCCCTGGCACATTGGTGATGTTTTACTTTTACGGCTGGGGAATTCTAAGCAATATTATCCTCTCGATAGTCTTTGCCGTTTTATTAGAAACACTTGCTCTCAAAGTGCGTAAACGCCCTATTCTTCCCTTTCTGGGAGATTTAAGCGCGATTGTCACCGCATGGTTACTCGCCCTCACCTTACCTCCACTAATGCCATGGTGGATTATTTTTGTTGGAGTACTGTTTGCCATTATTATCGCCAAGCATTTATACGGCGGTTTAGGGTATAACCCTTTCAACCCCGCCATGGTTGGTTTTGCTGTTTTAATTATTTCATTTCCCTTTGAAATGAGCCAGTGGTTAGAACCAAACAAAGAATTTTTTGGTTTTTTAGATAGCCTTAAAATGGTTTTTTCATCGGCAGCTACGCCTAATTGGGATGCCATCACAATGGCGACACCGTTGGATGAAGTGAAAACTGGGCTACGTGCTGGCACCCATTATAGCAATATAATTAAAGCCTCATACTTAAGTAACTTTACTCAAGTAAGCTGGTTTTGGAGTAGTTTAGCCTTTGCACTAGGTGGTTTTTGGTTGCTCTATAAAAAAGTCATTCACTGGCAAATTCCATTATCCCTAATTCTATCTGTTGTCATTTTCTCTGGAATTTTACACCTCTATTCACCTGAAGAATTTGCCAGCCCATTACTCCATGTATTTAGTGGGGCAACTATTCTAGGCGCATTTTTTATTGCCACTGATCCTGTTTCTGCCAGTACGACACCACTAGGTAAGATTATTTATGGCATAAGTATTGGATTTTTCTTAGTGCTTATTCGTATTTGGGGAGCCTATCCTGATGCCATCGCATTTTCTGTATTGGTAATGAATATGGCTGTTCCGATGATTGATTACTATACCCAGCCTCGCGTATTGGGGCATGGATCGGCTGTCAAAATCAACAAAAGCAGGTTGGATAAGAAGCAATGAAAGCCAACCTAGAGGCCATGAAAAAAGCAGGACTTTCGCTAGCATTTTTTGCGCTGATTAGTGTTTTATTTGTATCGATAACTGATCGCTTAACACGCGATAAAATAGTCGAAAACAATACCATGATGTTACTCGAAGCACTTAATCAAGTTATCCCACCTAGTGCTTATAATAACGACTTAATAAAAAGTAAAATAACCTTAAGTACTATAGAAACAGGGTTTAGCAAAGAGTCCTTCGTGTACTTTGCCACGAGTAATAAAAAACCCATAGCCGTGATTTTTGAAGTTACCACATTAAAAGGTTACAACGGCACTATCAAAGTATTAGTAGGCATTAATACCACTGACCATAAAATATCTGGGGTGCGTATTGTTGAACATAAAGAGACACCGGGCTTAGGTGATAAAATGGATTTGAGTAAAAGTAACTGGGTGCTATCTTTTAATGGAAAATCACTACAAAATCCAAATATGGAAAATTGGCTAGTTAAAAAAGATGGTGGTCACTTTGATCAATTCACAGGAGCAACCATCACGCCTCGTGCTATTGTTAATATAATTAAAAGCACACTACTTTATTCTCAAGACCATTTGGATAATTTATTCGATCAGTATCGAAAAATATCTGAGCAAGAAAAGGGGATAGGGGAGATAAGAGAATAAAATGACAACATCAAATCCAACAGCAGATACTGATATAGAAGCATCACCCACTGCATCGGGTGGAACATGCAGTACTAGCGATTGTAAAAAAATCGTTATGGATGGACTGTGGCATAATAATCCAGGATTAATACAGCTATTGGGGCTATGCCCACTGCTGGCAGTTACAGGAAATATGGTCAATGGTTTAGGCTTAGGAATCGCCACTATCATTACCCTCACCGCATCAAACACGATTATTTCATTTACACGAAACTGGGTGCGCAAAGAAATTCGCATCCCATACTATGTACTAGTCATCGCATCCATCGTCACTATCATTGATTTAACAATGCATGCGATTACTCCGCACTTACATCATGTCCTAGGGATTTTCATCCCCTTAATTGTTACCAACTGTGTAATTATTGCCCGCGCTGAATCTTTCGCCTCCAAAAACAATATTCCAAGAGCTGCCTTAGATGGCTTTATGATGGGATTAGGTTTTACCTTAGTGTTAATAACCCTAGGAGGATTACGTGAACTCATTGGCAGTGGCACCTTACTCTCTAACGCCTCTGTCATGTTTGGTCCTATTGCTGACAACTGGGGTTTACAAGTATTTGATAATTATAAAGGTTTCTTATTAGCCATTTTGCCTCCAGGGGCTTTTATTGGTTTAGGCTTTCTCATAGCGGCTAAAAACATCATCGATAAAAAGTTAAAAATATAGAGTATCAGTGGAATTTAAACCATTTTTAGTCGTCATCTAATTCGTGTAAATGTCTCATCATGGTTAACCAAAGCACACTCTTTTTTATATAAGCATAGAAACTTCAAATTCATCGAAGCTATACTAATCCTCTATATTAGTATATTATGATTGACTAACATAACTACCCCTATAAAAACAATCATGCTTTCTTTTATAGTTATCACCGTTAAACGCTATTTATTAATAGCCGCTTTCATTATCCCTGTTATTGCCTTCATGTCGCTAGTGATTGAGGTTCCGTCGAGCCTGCCATCACAACAGAGCGTTAAGGATTTAAAAGAAAGCGATAATTCATTTAATATTAGCCAGCAGAGTTTAGATATACTATCGGCTGAATTTGAGAAGCGAATTGTAATTACTATCGATAACTTTCCCATCAAAGAAGGTCGTCTATCGTCTCGTTATGGTATGAGAAAAGACCCCATTAATGGCAAAAGAAGAATGCATGCTGGCATTGATATTGCAGCCAAAAGAGGCACAAATATCAATCCTCTAGGTTATGGTAAAGTGATTTTTTCTGGTACAAAGGCAGGCTATGGAAAGACCATAGAAATACTTCACGGTAGGACCATAGTCACTCGCTACAGCCA
>CAYTRF010000015.1:4787-10960 GCA_964440065.1 uncultured Cocleimonas sp.
TTCTCAATAACAGCAACCAACGTTCTACCAACAGCCAAACCAGAACCATTTAAGGTATGCAGTAACTCTGGTTTACCTTGCTCATTTCTGAAACGCGCTTGCATACGACGTGCTTGAAAATCTTTCATATTCGAACAAGAAGAGATTTCACGATAGGCTTGTTGCCCTGGTAACCATACTTCCAGATCATAAGTTTTCGTTGCAGAAAAACCTGTATCACCAGCACATAACGTCATGGTGCGATAAGGTAGTTTTAGTTTTTCCAAAATTACTTGCGCATGACGCTTTAGGTTTTCCAAGGCTTGTACAGAATCCTCAGGTTTTACAAAATGAAGTAACTCGACTTTTTCAAACTGATGCTGGCGAATTAAACCACGAGTATCGCGCCCGTAAGAACCTGCTTCTGAGCGAAAACAAGGTGTATGCGCTGTAAATTGCATCGGCAACTGATCCGCATCAACAATTTCATTACGCACTAAATTAGTAACTGGTACCTCAGCTGTCGGGATCAAATAATAATTTTGATCACCTTCTAACTTGAATAAATCTTCAGCAAACTTTGGTAACTGTCCCGTTCCAAAAAGACTGTCTTCATTGACCATATACGGTACGTAGACTTCTTGATAACCATGCTCATTAATGTGGGTATCCAACATAAACTGCGTCAACGCACGGTGCATTCGTGCCATAGCACCCCGCATCACCACAAAACGAGAGCCTGTTAGTTTAGTAGCAGATTCAAAATCCATCATGCCGTTAGGCTCACCTAAATCAACATGGTCTTTCGCTTCAAAATCAAATGCTGTCGGCTCGCCCCAGCTACTAATTTCGACGTTATCATCTTCTGTTTTCCCAGCCGGTACAGATTCATCTAGTAAATTAGGAATGCCTTTTACAATGTCATCAATCTCAGCTTGAAGCTTAGCTAATTCATGTTCGGCAGATTTTAATTTATCACCTAAATCAGCCACTTCTGCCAATAACGGTTTAATATCCTCACCTTTTGCTTTTGCCTGTCCAATTGATTTAGAACGTGTATTGCGTTCGTTTTGTAAATCCTGTGTGGCAGTTTGCAAAACCTTGCGCTTATCTTCTAAGGTTTGAAATTGCTCAACATCAAGTACAAATTCGCGGCGCTTTAATTGCTCTGCAACTGCATTTATATCATTTCTTAGTAATTTTATATCTAACATTATTCTATCAACCTAACCCTGTAACCTAACTTATTGACCTACTTAATAATACGCCCAGCCATACGGCTAAAACACTTAAAGTAACACTCAATATCATATTTAATAAAGCACGTAATGGTAAACCTTGTTCAAACAAATTCAAGGTTTCTAAAGAAAAAGTTGAAAAGGTCGTGAACGCACCTAAAAACCCAACAAAAATTGCCATGCGCCAGACAGGGTCTAGGCCCGCTTTTTCCACCAGCCACATACTTAAAAAACCCATAAAGAATGAGCCGATAATATTGACGGTTAAGGTTCCATAAGGAAAATTAGCACCAACTTTTTGAGTAATACTGGTGGCAACAATAAAACGCATCAAAGCACCTAAAGCACCGCCTAATAAAATGGCAAATAGCTGAGAAATCGTTATAGCCATAATTGTAAAAGTTGCGCTTTTTATAAAACATCTAGTGTATAACATCATCAAGCAATATAGAATGGAGAAATGCCCCTAGATTCAGCAACTACCAACAAACTCATTGTACAGCTCAGTAATATTGTTGCTCCTAAATACCTGTTAACCTCAGAAGAAAAGTTAAAACCCTATGAGTGTGATGGCCTATCGGCCTACCAACGCCTGCCTGTTGCGGTAATACTGCCTAAAACAATTGAAGAAATTCAACAAATTGTGAGTGTTTGCTCTCAACTGCAAATTCCTATTGTTGCCAGAGGCGCAGGCACGGGTTTATCAGGTGGTGCACTGCCACATGAAGGCGGAATTATTTTAGGCTTATCTCGCTTTAATCAAATTTTAGATATTAATGTCAAAGCGCAAACAGCTCGGGTACAACCAGGGGTACGTAACTTAGCCATTACCGAAGCGGCACGCCCTTTTGGGCTTTATTATGCGCCCGACCCATCATCCCAAATTGCCTGCTCAATTGGTGGTAATGTCGCGGAAAATGCGGGTGGCGTTCATTGTTTAAAATACGGTCTAACCGTGCATAACATTCAACAAGTTACTATTGTCACGATTGATGGTGAGATAATGACGCTCGGCTCAGAAACCTTAGACACCCCAGGTTATGACCTACTTGCACTCATTACTGGCTCAGAAGGTATGCTGGGGATTATTGTTGAGATTGTGGTTAAACTTTTACCCAAGCCTCATGCGGTTAAAGTATTATTGGCATCGTTTGATAAGGTCGAAGATGCGGGGAATGCGGTCGCTAAAATTATTGCCGAAGGCATTATTCCAGCAGGTTTAGAAATGATGGATAAACCTGCCATCCATGCTGCCGAGGATTTTGCTCATGCCAACTACCCTTTAGATGCTGAAGCTATTTTACTGTGTGAATTAGATGGCGATGAAGCGCAATTAAATGAGCAGGTAGAGATTGTTGAGAAAACCTTAAACAAGGCAAAAGCATCCAATATTGTTATAGCTGAATCAGCTGAAGATCAAGCCAAACTCTGGGCAGGGCGTAAATCAGCCTTTCCTGCTATGGGTCGCATATCTCCTGATTATTATTGCATGGATGGCACTATTCCACGCAAGAAAATTGCTCATGTATTACAACGAATTAGCGAACTATCCAAGCAGTACGATTTACGTGTTGCCAATGTTTTTCATGCCGGTGACGGTAATTTACACCCTTTGATTTTATACGATGCCAATATTGACGGCGAGCTTGAAAAGACCGAAAAGTTTGGCGCTGACATCCTAATCTTATGTGTAGAAGTTGGTGGAACCATCACAGGTGAGCACGGTGTAGGACATGAAAAAATTGATCAAATGTGCGTGCAGTTTTCCAAAGCTGAACTAACTCAGTTTTTTGCCGTTAAAGAGGCGTTTGACTCAAAAGCATTATTAAATCCTGGGAAAGTTATACCAGAATTACATCGTTGCGCTGAATTAGGCGCGATGCATGTGCATAATGGTGAGTTGCCGCATCCTGAAATACCGCGCTTTTAAACGTGTTAAGCGTTATAAAAGTAAATAATGAGTAAATAAGAGTATAAAAGCACACCCCCCCACTTTTCCTTGTTTTTTTATAAAGAGTGATTACATTAAATTACAGCCATGCCCATAGATTCACAAATAAAAAACAACGATATTAGCCAAAGCCTTCAAAGCACGGTTAAAGATGCGATTACCAATCGTTCCCCGCTTTATATACAAGGCGGTGGAAGCAAGTCTTTTTATGGCAACCCTGTAGAGGCTGAAGTGTTAAATATTAGTCCGCACACGGGCATCATAGACTACGATCCTACCGAGCTGTGTGTTACGGTTCGTGCAGGCACACGGCTCACTGAGTTGGTTGAATTATTGGCTGCGCATCAACAGATACTTCCTTTTGAGCCACCAATCTATTCGAACTCCGCCACTATTGGAGGTGCCATTGCTACAGGCATATCAGGGCCTAGGCGTGCTTACACAGGATCCGTTAGAGATGCTATTTTAGGTGTTCAGATAATTAATGGTCACGGTGAAATCGTTACTTTTGGTGGACAGGTGATGAAGAACGTCGCGGGTTATGATCTATCTCGTTTGATGGTTCGCTCATTGGGTACTTTAGGCGTCATTCTTAATGTATCCGTTCGTTTACTGCCTAAGCCTGAATTGGATAAAAGTTTTACTTTTAAAGCCTCTCAGCAAGATGCATTGGATTTTTTCCAAGATTTACGCGTTCAACAACACCCGATTAGTGCCACCACTTGGCAAGATGATCAGGCTGTTATTCGGGTATCTGCGTCACAAAAAATTATCGAATCAACTTTTGAGAAACTGAATAAACAAAAATCAGGTGAGATGCTTTCCGACTCAGATACCTTTTGGCAAGGCATTCGAGACCACAAAGCCGCGTTTTTTACTGACTCTAGTAAACCCTTGTGGCGGATTTCACTACCACAACCCTGTGAGGAGATTACTCGACTCAATGATGATCAATTAATTGAATGGAGCGGTGGGCAACGCTGGGTTAATTCCAATATTGCGCCTAACATTATTCATAATATTATCGAATCCCATGGGGGATTTGCGACCTGTTTTAAAAGAGAGCATCCGGGCACCGTTAAATTTCCCGTACTCCAGCCCAATGTTTTACAACTTCACCAACAATTAAAAAGAAAAATGGATCCGCATGGGATTTTCAATCCAAATAGAATTAACGGCGGAATATAAGTCAACCTATGAAAACAGAACTCAAAGCGGATTTACTCAATCCTCAAGACTTAAAGCTTGCAGATTCTATTCTACGAAAATGTGTTCACTGTGGATTTTGTAATGCTACTTGTCCCACTTATCAACTATTAGGTGATGAAAATGATGGCCCACGCGGTAGAATTTATCTTATAAAACAAATGTTTGAAGGCAAACAAACCAGCGAATCCACTCGCAATCATTTAGATCGTTGCTTGACCTGCCGAAACTGCGAAACCACCTGCCCATCAGGTGTCGACTACTCACAATTACTCGATATTGGTCGCAAGACAATTGAGGAACTTAGCCCGCGTAGCTTTCAAGAAAAATTAACACGTAAAGGCTTACGGTTAGTTTTACCCCATAAAAATCGTTTTACGCCTTTGTTTTCCTTAGGTAGAGCCTTTAAACCCTTGCTACCCAAAGCGATTAAAAAGAAAATCCCAAAACGTGTCGCTAAGGGAAAGCTTCCAGTCGTAGATCACCAAAGAAAAATGCTAATCCTTGATGGTTGTGTACAACCCGCCTTATCACCTGATATTAACGCCGCCACGGCACGAGTATTAGATAAGCTAGGAATTTCAATCATCCATACCAAAAAAGCAGGCTGTTGCGGTGCTGTTAGCCACCATTTATCTGCTGAAGATGAAGCATTAACATTTATGCGGAAAAATATTGATGCCTGGTGGCCTGAAATTGAAAGTGGTGCTGAAGCCATTATTATGACAGCCAGCGGCTGTGGATCAATGGTCAAAGAATATGCTCATCATTTACGACATGACAGCGATTATGCAGAAAAAGCTAAAATCATCTCAGAGAAATGCAAAGATATTGCTGAGATTATTAGTCTTGAGAGCCGTAACAAAAACCACAACAACACATTTTCAGTAATAGAAAAAAACCAAAAAATTAGTTGGCATCCACCTTGTACATTACAACATGGGCAAAAAGTTAATGGTGTAGTGGAAAAAATTCTAAGTGATATAGGTTATGAGCTACAAACTGTGAAGGACTCACATCTGTGTTGTGGTTCTGCAGGAACTTATTCAATACTTCAACCAGAGATCTCGGGGGAGTTACAAAACAATAAGATTAAAAGCCTACGAGAAAGCCAGCCCGACATGATCGTGACAGGAAATATCGGCTGTCAAACCCATTTACAGGAAGTCAGTGATATACCTGTCGTGCATTGGATTCACTTATTGGATCAGTAACAGATTTTCTAAACAGTCTGTAAAAGCTCTTGAGCTACTTTTCTTAATTCGCTACCCGTATCACTGTCTTTCACGATTTCATTGAGTATTTTACTAGCAGCTTGCTGATCGTTCATATCAATATAAGCTTTTGCCACATCCAACTTAATAATGGCTTCAATAGATATCTTTTCATAATTCAAGTCAATGACTTCATTATCAGATAGCGTTTCCCTATCCTTATCCATTTCATCATAAGAAGCTGCACTTCTCTTCCTTTTAGCGCCACCCATAAATTTACTGAGTAAAAACCAGAAGCCTAAAAGTAGAGGAATCAGCCAAATCATTTTTGAGTTTGTGATACCGCCGCCATCAAGCGTTTCACTTTTTTTTGTATTGGTATCTAATTGCATTTTAGTGGTTTCAGAATTGCTCCTCACCTTTGCAAGGACTTTGTTAGTTTCTTTTAATGCTCGAGATTTAATACTCTCAGGTTCTTGTTGTTGTTTAGACAATAAATTATCTGTATTTTGGGTTTTTTCCACTAAAGACTGCTTTATAGCAACCTCAAGTTTGCTTAGTTTACTATCTCTCTCCTTCTTTTCC
>CAYTRF010000016.1:0-10936 GCA_964440065.1 uncultured Cocleimonas sp.
TGCAACATAGACGACTTTTTCCGCAATAGATTTCTTACCATCTTTCATAATAGTATTGATAAACTTCGCCAAAAGCTGACTTCCAAACTTTGGATCAGGAAGGATAATGCGTTTCGGGACTTCTCTTCTTCTAGGCATAAAAAACTCGCTTCTTTTACAACGACTATATTCGTTTACTATTATTCAACTTTACACAAACCAACCAATTGATTCATGCAATCTATTACTACATGGTATACATATTACTTAGGACGTTTTGCACCGTACTTAGAACGCCCCTGTCTTCGATCTGACACACCCTGTGTATCAAGTGAACCACGAACAACATGATAACGCACACCCGGCAAATCTTTCACACGACCACCGCGAATCAATACCACCGAGTGTTCCTGAAGGTTATGACCTTCACCACCGATATAACTACTAACTTCAAACCCATTCGTTAAACGAACACGAGCCACTTTGCGCATTGCAGAGTTAGGCTTCTTAGGTGTAGTTGTGTAAACACGAGTACATACACCACGACGTTGTGGACATGCTTCCAAAGCAGGAACATTACTTTTTTCTGCTTTACGCTTGCGGGGCTTTCGCACCAACTGATTAATAGTAGACATTAAAACACTTTCTCCAAAACTCTTTTTCCAACAGCTTATGTTTTCAAACCAGCCTCTTTTATTATAAGACTTAGGAAAACTTCTATATTACTGTCTTCACAAATAAGGCGCGGAATTCTATTACCGCTGATCTCTCATGTCAAGACAGGACTTTTATTTTTTAAATAAGTTTTATTAAAAAGGTGCACTTAATAACAATAGAAAGTACACCCCCCCACTTTTCGCTCATTTTTTACGAGACTAGGAACTACTCCTCTATTGACTCCGCAGGTTGTTCTTCAACTTCGACACTTTCAACTTCTTTCATCATTTCAGCTTCAGCAGCTAGAGCTGACAACTGGTCTTGAATTGCCTGCTTTTTTGCACGACGCTCCTGATGATAAGTAAAACCGGTGCCTGCTGGTATTAAACGACCAACAATTACATTCTCCTTAAGACCTCGAAGATCATCACGAGCACCTCTTACAGAAGCCTCTGTAAGGACACGAGTAGTTTCTTGGAACGATGCAGCAGAAATAAAGGAATCAGTAACCAACGAAGCTTTAGTGATACCTAACAAGACACGATCAAATTTTGCTGGTAGTTTTCCTTTCGCAACGAGCTTCTCATTATCTTCTTCAACCCGCCATAGATCAAGTTGCTCACCTTTAAGCATGCGACTATCACCAGACGCTGTAATAAGAACCTTACGCATCATTTGACTAGCAATTATCTCAACGTGTTTGTCATTGATTTTTACACCTTGAAGTCGATAAACTTCTTGTACTTCCTTAACCAAATGCTCTGCAAGAACGACAGGACCCAATAAACGAATAATATCGTGTGAACTAGGCTCACCATCGGCAATCATTTCACCTTTAGCAACTTTCTCACCTTCAAATACATCAAGGTTACGCCACTTAGGAATCAGTACTTCATAGTGATCGCCTGTTTCAGGTGTGATAACTAAGCGCTTTTTACCTTTGGTTTCTTTACCCCACGAGAATATACCTGATATTTCGGCAAGTATTGCAGGCTGTTTAGGTTTTCTTGCCTCAAACATATCAGCAACTCGTGGTAGACCACCCGTAATATCACGCGTCTTTGACGACTCTTGCGTTAAACGTGCAAGTACATCACCTACTTCTACTTGGGAGCCATTGGTTAAGCCAACGACTGCACCACCTGCCAATGGGTACTGGCAAGGAATCTCAGTGTTCTCAAAGAACAGCGAATCACCCTTATCATCCAATAATCGAATCATCGGATTCAAATCTTTTGCACCTGCACTACGTGCAGCCGGATCAGTAACCACCGTAGAACTCAGGCCAGTAACATCATCTATTTGTGCATTGATGGTAGAACCATCAACAAAATCAACAAAATCAACTGTACCAGCAACTTCAGTTACAATTGGATGCGTATGTGGGTCCCACGTAGCAACTTCCTGACCTTGCTCAACACTATCATTATCTTTAATACTAACAACGGCACCATATGGGAGCTTATAACGCTCACGCTCACGTCCTTGCTCATCAATGATACTGATTATTCCTGAACGAGAAACCGTGACCAAGTTGCCATCTTTATTAACAACTGTCTTAACATTACTAAGGTGTGCTGTTCCTGCTGATTTGACTACTATATTGTTTTCCGCAGCTGAACGACTTGCCGCCCCACCGATATGGAAAGTACGCATGGTTAACTGCGTACCCGGCTCACCAATTGATTGTGCAGCTACAACACCCACTGCCTCACCAAGATTAACCAAGTGACCACGACCTAAATCACGACCGTAACACTGTGCACATACGCCTTTTCTAGTATCACAACTGATTGCTGAACGTACAATAATTTCATCAACACCCAGATCTTCCAACTTAGAAACCCATTCTTCATCTAACAATGTTTTACCAGGAATAACAACATCACCTTTAGGATTCTTCACATCTACAGCCGTTACACGCCCAAGAACACGGTCACCTAATGGCTGAACAACGTCACCACCTTCAATGATAGGTTTCATCACCAAACCATCTTCTGTACCACAGTCATCCAGTATTACCACCATATCCTGAGAGACATCGACCAAACGACGTGTCAAGTAACCAGAGTTCGCCGTTTTAAGTGCAGTATCTGCCAAACCTTTACGAGCACCGTGAGTAGAGATAAAGTACTGAAGTACGTTCAAACCCTCACGAAAGTTAGACGTAATTGGCGTTTCAATAATTGAACCATCTGGTTTTGCCATCAAACCACGCATACCTGCCAACTGACGAATCTGAGCTGCAGAACCACGAGCACCAGAGTCAGCCATCATATAGATCGAATTGAATGACTCTTGATTAACCGTTTTACCATCAGCATCAATAACTTCTTCATTACCCATGCCATCCATCATTGCCTTAGCAACTTGTTCGTTAGTACGAGCCCATATATCAACTACTTTATTATATCTCTCACCCTGAGTTACTAAGCCAGAAGCATATTGGTTCTCGATTTCTCTGACATCCTCTTCTGAACGACCAATGATTTCCGCTTTCTCTTTAGGGATCATCATATCATCAGCACAAAAAGAAACACCCGCTAGAGTCGCATATTTATAACCGGTGTACATAAGCTGGTCAGCCAATACAACTGTCTCTTTAAGACCTACACGACGATAACCTTCATTAATTAGAGTAGAAATCGCCTTCTTTTTCATTACACAGTTAATTAACTCGAACGGCATACCATCAGGAAGTACAGAGGAAAGTATCGCACGACCAACCGTTGTATCGACACGACGTGTTCGAATAACAATTTCACCACTCTCATCAATATCACTATCGGTAATACGCACTTGTACTTTTGCATGAATCGAAGCTTGGCCTGACTCATAAGCACGCTTTGCTTCTTCCTTATCAGAAAATATCATGCCTTCACCTTTGACATTGATACTCTCGCGCGTCATGTAGTACAAACCTAGTACAATATCTTGAGATGGAACAATTATTGGCTCACCATTTGCAGGCGCCAATACGTTATTTGTAGCCATCATTAGTACACGAGCTTCAGTTTGCGCTTCAAGTGAAAGTGGCACGTGTACCGCCATCTGATCACCATCAAAGTCAGCATTAAATGCCGAACAAACCAATGGATGAAGTTGAATAGCTTTACCTTCAATTAATACTGGTTCAAATGCTTGAATACCCAAGCGGTGAAGTGTTGGCGCACGATTAAGCATAATTGGATGCTGGCGAATAATCTCTGCGAGAATATCCCAAACTTCAGGAGTCTCACGTTCAACTAATTTCTTTGCGGCTTTAATTGTTGTCGCCAAACCACGGCGCTGCAATTTACCAAAAATAAATGGCTTAAATAACTCTAAGGCCATTTTCTTAGGTAAACCACATTGGTGTAGTTTTAAGGCTGGACCAACAACAATTACTGAACGACCCGAATAATCTACTCGCTTACCCAATAGATTTTGACGGAAGCGACCTTGCTTACCTTTGATCATATCCGCCAAAGATTTAAGCTGGCGTCGATTTGAACCAGTAATTGCACGGCCACGACGACCGTTATCCAATAAAGCATCCACAGATTCTTGAAGCATACGCTTTTCATTTCGTACGATAATATCTGGAGCATTAAGATCCAATAAACGACGCAAGCGGTTATTACGGTTGATTACTCGACGATATAAATCATTAAGATCAGATGTTGCGAAACGTCCACCTTCTAACGGCACCAATGGGCGAAGATCAGGCGGCAGAACCGGAAGAATAGTCATAATCATCCAGTCTGGCTTATTACCTGACTCAAGGAATGACTCCATCAATTTCATACGTTTACTTATACGCTTTAGTTTAGTTTCAGAGTTAGTGCTTGCCGCTTCTTCATCCAAACCAACAATAGCTTCTTTAATGTCTACTGTTTGCAGCATTTTGAGTACAGCTTCTGCACCCATACCTGCATCAAACTCATCACCAAATTCTTCTAGCGCCTCAAGATAAGCTTCATCACTTAGAAGCTGGCCGCGCTCAAGTGTTGTCATACCAGGCTCAACAACCACAAAAGCCTCAAAGTACAAAACGCGCTCAATATCACGCAAAGTCATATCTAAGAATAAACCAATACGTGATGGCAATGACTTCAAAAACCAAATATGTGCCACAGGGCAAGCAAGATCAATATGACCCATACGATCACGTCTTACTTTAGTGTTTGTAACCTCCACACCACACTTTTCACAAACAACACCACGGTGCTTTAAGCGCTTGTACTTCCCACAAAGACATTCGTAATCCTTAACAGGACCAAAAATCTTTGCACAAAACAAACCGTCTCGCTCGGGTTTAAATGTTCGGTAGTTAATCGTTTCTGGTTTTTTTACTTCACCGTATGACCATGAACGAATTACTTCAGGTGATGCCAAACCAATGCGTATTGCATCGAATTCTTCTGTATCTGATTGCTGTTTGAAAATATTCAGCAAATCTCCCATGCCTTTATTCATCATAACGTCACCTATTTGTTGTCTTTTTCAAGTTCAATGTGAAGCCCTAAAGAGCGAATTTCCTTCATCAATACATTAAATGACTCAGGCATTCCAGCTTCCATCTGAAGGTTTCCATCAACTATATTTTTATACATACGGTTACGACCTTGAACATCATCAGATTTAACCGTAAGTACTTCTTGAAGTGTATATGCTGCACCATAAGCCTCTAGCGCCCAAACTTCCATCTCACCAAAACGTTGACCACCAAACATAGCCTTACCGCCTAATGGTTGCTGCGTAACCAAGCTGTATGGACCAGTTGATCGCGCATGCATTTTATCATCTACCAAGTGATTCAACTTAAGCATATGCATGTAACCAACTGTAATTTTACGCTCAAATGGCACACCTGAACGACCATCATACAATGTCATCTGCCCAGACTCTGGAAGCCCTGCTAGTCTTAGCATGCTTTTTATTTCAGCTTCATCAGCACCATCAAATACTTGCGTTGCCATGGGCACGCCTTTTCTAAGATTAGATGCCATTTCCAGAAGTTCTATATCTGTCATTTCACTGATATCACCCTGCTCAGGATTACCATCGGTACTATATATTTCAGTAATAAATTTACGAAGCTCATCGACTTTGACTTTAGCATCGATCATTTTACCGATTTTCTCACCAAGACCTTTTGCGGCCCAGCCTAGGTGCATTTCCAACACCTGCCCAACGTTCATTCGAGAAGGAACACCTAATGGATTCAAACAAATATCTACTGGCTCACCATTTTCATCGTAAGGCATATCCTCAACAGGAACAATGCGTGAAACCACACCTTTATTTCCGTGACGACCCGCCATCTTATCGCCAGGTTGCATACGCCTTCTAACTGCAACATACACCTTCACAACTTTTAACACACCTGGCGCAAGATCATCACCTGCTGTGATTTTATCTTTTTGCTTCTGAAGACGCTCTTCATAACGCTTTTTCTGATCTGTTAACAGCTGTGATAACTTTACTAACTGCTTATTGGCATCTTCATTACGTAAACGCAGCTCAAACCAATCATTCTTATCAAGACCTTCTAAATATGCCTTTGTTATTTTACTTCCAGCTTTAATTCCAGATGGGCCGCCATCAGCAACCTTATTAGAAACTAAAGTCTCTACACGAGCAAAGACATCTTCTTCAAATACAAGTAATTCATCACGTAAATCATTACGTACTTTAACTAACGCCTCTTCTTCTAAAGCAATGGCTCTTGCATCTTTCTCGACACCTTCTCGAGTAAAAACACGAACATCAATTACTGTACCAAACATACTAGATTTAACACGAGAAGAAGTATCTTTTACATCAGATGCCTTTTCACCAAAGATGGCACGCAAAAGCTTTTCTTCAGGTGTTAGTTGAGTTTCACCTTTAGGGGTAACCTTACCAACTAGGATATCACCTGGCTTAACCTCAGCACCAACATGAACAATTCCTGATTCATCTAACTTAGATAACAAATGCTCACTCACATTTGGAATATCACCCGTTATTTCTTCTGGGCCTAATTTTGTATCACGCGCCAAACAGCTAATTTCTTCAATATGAACCGACGTAAAACGATCCTCATCAATTACGCGCTCTGATACTAAGATTGAGTCCTCAAAGTTATAGCCATTCCACGACATGAAGGCAATTTTTATATTTTGACCCAACGCCAATTCACCCAAATCTGTCGATGACCCATCAGCAAGCACATCACCTCGAGCAATTACATCACCGATTTTTACAATAGGCTTTTGGTTTACACAAGTGTTTTGATTGGATCTCGTGTACTTTATTAAACTGTAAATATCGATACCACCATCATGGGCTTCATCATCATTTACGCGAACTACAATTCTTGCCGCATCTACGGCTGATACAACACCACCACGATCAGCAACAACGGTAGAACCAGAGTCGACTGCTACAACTCGTTCCATACCCGTCCCACTCAATGGTGCTTGCGCACGCAAACAAGGCACAGCCTGACGCTGCATATTTGACCCCATCAATGCACGGTTAGCATCATCATGCTCTAGAAAAGGGATTAATGAAGCCGCCACAGATACTATCTGCTTAGGCGAAACATCCATATACTGAACATCTTCTGGTGGCGATAATGTAAACTCATTTTGGAAGCGACAAGAAATCACATCATTTGTGAATTTGCCTTTTTTATCAAGTACTGCATTAGCCTGCGCTATTACGAATCTTGACTCTTCAATAGCTGACAAATAATCAATTTCATCCTTCACTTTACCATTTTCAACTTTTCGATATGGTGTTTCCAAGAAACCATAATCATTAGTTTTTGCAAAAACAGCCAATGAATTAATCAAACCAATGTTTGGCCCTTCCGGTGTTTCAATCGGACATACACGACCATAATGAGTAGGATGTACGTCACGAACTTCAAAACCAGCCCGCTCTCTCGTTAATCCGCCAGGACCTAGTGCCGAAATACGGCGTTTATGCGTAATTTCTGATAGAGGATTATTTTGGTCCATAAATTGTGAAAGCTGACTTGACCCAAAGAACTCTTTTACTGCAGCAGAAACAGGCTTCGCATTAACCATATCTTGCGGCATCAGACCCTCGCTTTCTGCAACGGTTAAACGTTCTTTAACAGCTCTTTCAACTCGAACCAAACCTATACGAAAGGCATTTTCCGCCATTTCACCAACACTTCTGATACGTCGATTTCCAAGGTGATCAATATCATCAATAACACCATTTCCATTACGGATATCAACCAATGTTCTTAAAACATTTACGATATCAGAGTCAGTTTTCCCCGAAGCCTTAACCGCCTCGTATTGAGCACCAAACTCTTCAACTAGTTGCTTAGAAGCAGCATCCTTTCTAGCCGAGAGATATTTAAGATCAAATAAAATACTTGGACCTGTTTCCATATCATATTCAAGACGACGATTAAACTTCATTCGACCAACCCCCGACAAATCATAACGATCTGTAGAGAAGAATAAATTATGGAATAAATTTTCAGCAGCTTCTTTAGTTGGCGGCTCGCCAGGACGCATCATACGATAGACTTCTATCATTGCCTCAAGAGGTGTCGTAGTCGCATCTATCTTCAACGTATTAGAAATAAATGAACCACAATCAAGCTCATTGGTGTAAATAACATCAAATTTCTTAATACCATTCTCACGCAATAGTTCTATTAACTCTTCAGAAAGTTCAGTATTTGCTTCAGCTATAAACTCACCTGTTGATTCATCAATAATATTATTCGCCAACTTTTTTTCATACATATACTCATCTGGCACTTCTAATTTTTTAATTTTGGCCTTATCAAGCACTCTAATATGCTTTGCTGTAATACGACGCCCAGACTCTACAACTTTCTCACCACCCACTACAATATCAAATGATGCTAATTCACCGCGCAAACGCGAAGGATCCATCGCAAGATGGATTTTAGTCTTCTGCAGAGTTACAGTCATTTTCTCGAAGAAACAATCAAGGATTTCTTCAGTAGTCATACCCAAAGCACGAAGTAGGATTGTTGCAGGTAATTTTCTGCGACGATCAATACGAACAAACACTGAATCTTTTGGGTCAAATTCAAAATCCAACCAAGAACCACGATAAGGAATAACACGTGCGTTATGCAAAAGCTTTCTCGCAGTATTTGTTTTACCTTTATCGTGATCAAAGAAAACACCAGGAGAACGATGCAACTGAGACACAATAACTCTTTCAGTACCATTGATTACAAAAGTACCCTTCTCAGTCATCAAAGGCATTTCACCCAGATAAACATCTTGCTCTTTTATATCCTTAACTACTTTGGTCTTCTTTGGAGCATCTTTATCATAAATAACCAAGCGTAAAGTAGCTCTTAATGAGGCCGCGTAGGTTAAACCACGCTGCTGACATTCACGAACATCAAAAACTGGCTCTGCTACATTGTAATCAACATATTCAAGCATGACATAGCCAGAATAACTAACAATGGGGAACACTGAGTTAAACGCACCATGCAAACCAGCATCTTTTCTTTCTTCAACAGGTGTATTTGCCTGCAAATATTGACGATATGACTCAACTTGAATCGCTAAAAGATAAGGTATATCTAGCACCTTAGGGCGTTTACCAAAATCCTTACGGATACGTTTTTTCTCAGTAAAAGTCAGAGCCATTTTATTTCCTCTTGCCAAATCAATTCAGCACTAGTTAAAACACAGATAATTATCTGTCAATCTCCTGATCACATAAGACAATCAGGAAAATATAATTCTTAAGCTTATATAAACCACATCAAATAATGCAACCTACCGATAAGCGACAAAAGGCCGACAGTGAATACCACTGTCAGCCCATTGCTTTGAAAGAAGCTAGCCTCCTTCAATATTGAAGTAATTACTTCAATTCTACTGTAGCGCCAGCTTCTTCAAGCTGTTTTTTCACTTCTTCAGCTTCATCTTTAGAAGCAGCTTCTTTAACAGCAACAGGTGCGCTTTCTACCATTCCTTTTGCTTCTTTAAGACCTAAACCTGTAATAGCACGAACCGCTTTGATAGCAGATATCTTGTTATCACCAAAGCTTGTCATTACCACGTCAAACTCAGTTTGCTCAGCAGCAGCTTCACCACCGGCATCACCACCTGCTGGCGCAGCAGCAACTGCAGCAGCAGCAGAAACGCCAAATTTTTCTTCCATATCAGAGATCAGTTCTACGACCTCCATTACACTCATATTTGATATTGCTTCAAGAATATCATCTTTAGAAACAGCCATTGTATTTCTCCTAAACCTAAATCAGTATTCGCTTTCGCGAACTTAAAATTAATAATAAAAATTGTTCTAAAACAAAAACCAACCTAACTCTCACAGTTTTTTACAACCGTATAAGCTAAGCAGCTTTTGAATCACTAACAGCAGCAACAGTACGCACAAGTTTTCCAGGAACTTCTTTGAAAGTACGAGCCAGTTTCTCTACAGGAGCTCTCAGTGTTCCAGCCAAAATAGCCAGAGCCTGATCACGTGTAGGCAACTTAGCCAAACGATCAATCTCAGAAGCTTCCAACAACTCTCCAGCAACGGAAAGCATTGTCACTTGTAACTTATCATGCTCTTTTGCAAAATCTTTTATGACGCGAGCCGCAGATCCTGGATCTTCTTGAGAAAATGCCAGCACTAACGGACCAACCAAACCATCACTCATACATGAAAATTCTGTATCAGCCAGGGCAAGTTTCGCCAAATTGTTTTTTACAACACGTAAATAAACACCACCTTCTCGCGCTTTGACACGCAATTCAGTCATCTCATCTACGCTTAATCCGTGATACTCTGCAGCAACAACGGAGTGAGCTTCTGTAGCAACTGCAGCGACCTCAGAGACAATCTTCTTCTTGTCTTCAAAAGTTAATGCCACAACATCTACCTCTTTAATTCGGCAGCACAAACCACCGTTAATCAAACACCCGATCCGAACAACAGATCAGACATCAAGCAACGACGTGCCCCAAATCACTGATTTAGGTTACGCCATCTACGCAGGACAATTAAGTCTCTCACACAAAGCCTATAGATAAAACGTGGCAATATGAAAAACACCTACGGTCTTTGACGACATACACTAGGTATACATCTATCATCAGCTCCCTTACGAGAACCTAATACCGAGAAGGGAAAAACCCTTCCGATAAAAATTTTATACTTCTAAGGAAGCAGTATCTACTGCCAAACCAGCGCCCATAGTACTAGACACAGTAACCTTCTTTAAATAAATACCTTTTGCTGAAATCGGCTTAGCTTTCACAAGTGCCACAACAAGCGCATTCAA
>CAYTRF010000017.1:0-10862 GCA_964440065.1 uncultured Cocleimonas sp.
ACCGATTTTATCCATTAAAGTGGTGGATGATATAGATGATGCGATTAAGCATATCAATACGTATAGCTCACAACATACCGATACGATTATCACTCAAGATGTGACTAAAACCCGTCGATTTATGCGTGAGGTTGATTCGGCATCGGTGATGGTTAATACATCAACGCGTTTTGCAGATGGTTTTGAATATGGTTTAGGTGCGGAGATTGGCATCAGTACGGATAAGCTTCATGCGCGTGGCCCAGTTGGCTTAGAAGGTTTAACATCGCTAAAGTATGTAGTCTTTGGTGATGGGCACATTCGACGTTAGCACCACCATAACTAATGATAGGTATTATAGGCGGGACATTTGATCCGATTCATTTTGGGCACTTACGACCAGCACTGGAAGTCACCCAAGCATTAAACTTAGACGAAATGCGTTTTATACCCAGTGCTAAACCACCGCATCGTTGGCAGCCGACAGCCAGTGCTGAGCATCGATTGGCAATGGTTAAGTTGGCCGTTGAAGGTTTTGATAAATTTGTGGTGGATGACCGTGAATATCAGCGTTTAGTTGAGCAAAATGTGGCATCTTTTACGGTGGATACTTTAGAATCAATACGTGCTGAAATTGGCGCAGAAAAACCACTGTGCATGTTAATCGGCATGGATGCTTTGGAGTCGTTTACGCAGTGGCGAGATTGGCAGAAAATATTGGAATTGAGCCACTTAATTATATCGCATCGACCTGGGTATAAGGCAGAATTAAAAGAAGAATGGGTACAGAATCGCTTGGTTAAATCCAGCGATGTGCTTTATCAAAACAGTGCAGGAAAGTTATTTTTGAGTGAAGTGACTCAATTAGATATTTCGGCAACAGCGATTAGAAAACAAGCACTTAAAGGCAATAGTTTGCGCTATTTAACCCCCAAAAGCGTTTGTGATTATATACACGAACATAAACTTTATACGTAACGAATTAATATGATACAAGATAGCAAGATAAACGATATAAGAGACATCGTACAAAATAGCTTAGAAGGCATGAAAGCGGTAGATATTTTATCCATAGATGTCAGTGAGAAATCGTCAATGACGGATTATTTATTTTTTGCGACGGGCAATTCAACGCGCCACGTAAAATCTATAGCAGATGATGTAGCGATTAATATAAAAGCAGCTGATATTCCTGTATTGGGCAGTGAAGGTCGTGAATCGGCAGAGTGGGTGCTGGTTGATTTGAATGATGTGATTGTGCATGTAATGTTACAAAGCACGCGTGATTTTTATCAGTTGGAAAAACTATGGGAAGCCGATGACGCAACCGATAAAACCGTTGAAGAGGCAATTTCTGATAAAGCCTAGAAAGTTCAAGTAGATACGCGCGCGGAGCCTAAGCCAAGTTCAAATCGTGAAAAATAGCGATGGCTTTTCTGCGCTAAATTATAGTCGACTTAATTAGAGGCTCCTTAATTGTTGTATTTTTGGTCAATAATTGCTTTATAAAGTCTTTTCTTCGTGTTCTCATAGACTATAATCATGTACTATACGCTTGGTTCATGGGGCTATGAGACCTTCTTAAGGAAATTCATTAATGACATCATCAAGAATAAAAAAGAAAATTGCAATTGTCGGTATGGCTTGCCGATTTCCTGGTGAAGCAGACTCGCCAGAAGCCTATTGGGAAGTTTTAAAACAGGGTAAAGATCTAGTAACGGAAGTGAGTTCTGATCGCTGGGGAACAGATTTTTATCAACACCCTGATAAAAAAGAACCCGGGAAAAGTTATACCTTTTCTGCAGGTGTACTCCCGCAAGTTGATGAGTTTGATGCCAGTTTTTTTGGGATATCCCCTCGTGAAGCTGCTCAAATGGATCCGCAACAACGTTTATTACTAGAGCTTACTTGGGAAGCTTTAGAGAATGGTCAGCAAGTTCCTGAATCTTTAGCAGGGTCTCAATGTGCGGTATATATTGGTATTGCCAGTACCGATTATGCACATCGTCGTATGGATGATTTGAGTTCTCTTGATCCCTATTCAATGACGGGTAATACCGCTAGTATTGCATCTAACCGAATTTCTTATCTGTTTGACTTACATGGCCCAAGTGTTTCAGTGGATACCGCCTGTTCTTCCTCTTTAGTTGCCTTACACCAAGCGTGCAACGCGATTTGGAATGGTGATGCACCTACCGCCATCGCGGGTGGTGTCAATATGCTACTCCATCCTTTTGGTTTTGTTGGTTTTTCGAAAGCCTCAATGCTTTCTCCTCGCGGACGTTGTCGCGCCTTTGATGCAACAGGTGATGGCTATGTACGATCAGAAGGCTCCGCAATCCTTTTCTTAAAGCCGCTTGAAGATGCTGAAGCCGATGGTGATCCCATTCATGCAGTAATTGTCGATACAGCTATTAACAGTGATGGTAAAACCAATGGTATTACGTTGCCTAGTACCGATGGACAAGCTGCTTTATTAAAAACGGTATATCAGCGTGCAGGGATTAATCCCAATGACGTAGATTATGTTGAAGCACATGGTACTGGGACGGCTGTAGGTGACCCTCTGGAAGCAGGAGCGCTGGCTAAAGTATTAGGGCGAAATCGTGAGAAAGCATTACCTATTGGTTCCGCTAAAACAAATCTAGGGCATCTTGAAACTGCTTCTGGAATGGCGGGTTTATTCAAAGTTATACTGAGTTTGAAAAATCGAGCCATTCCTGCATCGTTACATTTTAATGAGCCGAATCCACATATTGATTTTGAGGGCGATAAGCTTTCTGTTGTCACTTTATTTACTCCATTAGATAAGTCTGATAAGCCATTGTTAATGGGTGTTAATTCCTTTGGGTTTGGTGGGGCGAATGCTCATGCGATTGTTGAGGAATATAAATCAAAACCTGAAAGTTTAAATTCCCCTAAAAATAAGGGAGAAAATAAAAATAAACAAACAGCAAAAAATACGGATTCCCCGTTGTTTATTTCAGCGAGTAATGAAAATGCGCTAAGGGCGATGGCAGGAAAATACCGGGATTTATTGCATCACGTAGAAGCCAGTGAAAATGAAGAAAACAGTACTAACGCCAACGAGGTAAGTTATCAAGATATTGCGTGGTCTGCTTTTAAAAATCGTCAACAACTTAACCGAGGTTTGGCGGTTCATGCGGATAACCTACACGATGTGATTGAGTGTTTGCATGCTTACTCACAAGGGGAAGTTCATACCGGTGTAGTTGTCGCGAATAAAGTAGATGTTATTGAGAGTACGGATAAAAAGAAAAACGAGCCGGCAAAATTAGCCTTGGTGTTTTCTGGTAATGGCTCACAATGGCAGGGTATGGGATGTGAGCTTTTAGAAACAGAACCGTTGTTCTTAGAAACAGTGAAAAAAATTAATAGGTTATTAAATCAATATGATGATATTTCTTTAATTGATGAATTCAAAGCATCCGAGGAAAACTCTAGATTAGATAAAACGGAAATAGCTCAGCCTTTATTATTTGCTTTGCAAGTAGGGATGTTGCGAGTTTTGGAATCTAAAGGTTTAAAAGTTGATGCTGTTATCGGACATAGTGTTGGCGAAGTTGCAGCAGCTCATGCAGCAGGTATTTTAAGCTTGGATGATGCCGTAAGAGTTATCTATCACCGCAGTCATGCGCAGGCTAAGACGCGCGGTTCTGGACGCATGGCCGCAGTAGCTGTGGGGCTTGATGAAATTACCACCGTTCTGAAAAAGTTAGAACTTGGTGACTTGGTCACAATAGCTGGTATTAACAGTCCTAAAGCGGTAACGCTATCAGGCTCTTTATTCGCGTTGCAAAGTCTTAAAGAGCATTTTAAAGAGCGAGGTGTTTTCTATAAATTACTGGATCTTGACTATGCTTTTCATAGTCTGGCAATGGATTCTGTTGAAACACAAATTATTAAGTCTCTTGATGGTTTGCCAGTGGATAAAGGGACTGGGGTTTTCTATTCAACAGTTACCGGGAAGAAATTATCGGGTGATCAATTAGGTGCTAATTATTGGTGGGATAATATTCGACAGCCAGTAGAATTTTTATCTGCCATGAATCAAATGTTGAATGATGGCTACCAAGTCTTTCTTGAAGTGGGTCCTCATCCAGTTTTGCGCAGTTATATTAATGATTGTGGTCGCGAAAAAAATCAGTCGATTGTTGCTTTATCGACAAGCAAACGACAGGGTGAAAGTAAAACAGCTTTGTTAAACGCTTTATACAGTTGTTATTTAGCGGGTTGTTCTATTGATGAGCAGAGAATATTCCCTGAGAATTATCGTTCTGTGGCGTTGCCAAGTTATCCTTGGCAGAGAGAGAAACACTGGTATACCTTAACCCCAGAAGGTTCGAACTTAGTCAATAGACATCGTGATCATCCACTGTTGGGTTATCGTTTAAAAGATCACGACGCTTGCTGGGAGAATCAAGTTGACCCTCAGTTACTTTCTTATTTAGGCGATCATGTGGTTGATGGTGGTGTGGTTATGCCTGCGGCAGCTTATATCGAAATTGCCTTGGCTGCTACGGCTGAATATTTTGGCAAAGGTTCTGATAATGACAATGAAGAGAATGAAAGCCTTTGGGAGATCGAAAACCTAGAAATAAGAGCACCGATTGTTCTAGATCACAGTAAAACAATTCGTTTTAAGTTATTGATTAAAGACGGAAGTTTTATTATTAGTAGCCGAGATAGACTCACTGATAATCCTTATACCGAGAATGTTGTAGGACGTTTATTAGGTAAAACTAGTAGACAAGTCCCTAATAAACTTCCTGTTGCATCTATTATAAGTAATGCACGGCAAACGATCACTTCAAAAGAACATTACAGCCTAACCGAATCAGTGGGTTTAACCTATGGTGAAACTTTCCAAGGTGTTAGCGAAGTATGGGTTTCAGGACATGATGCTAAAGAAAGGAGCGCATTAGCTAGGATAACCGTACCTGAAAAATTAGTCGCTTCATCACTTGATGACTATTTATTACACCCTGCTTTATTGGATGCGGGTTTTCAAATCTTGGTCGATATATTTTCTGAGAGAATAGAGCAAGGGACGCAAGCTGCTTTAATTCCCGTTCAAGTGGGCAAGCTTTATTATTACAGCAGTATGCAAGACCTGGCGTATATCCAAGTCAATATAAACAAGCAGAGTCCTCAATCTGTATTAGCTGACTATTTATTATTGGATTATGAGGGCGAGATTCTTGCTGAGTTAAAGTCGTGTCGCTTTAGAGCGGTACAACTAACTCGAAGCCGAGCGGTACTACCTGCAACCTATGAGTTTAAACCTTTACTGATGCCGCATCGGATTTCTGGGCAGTATTCTTCTGTTCCTGAGCCAGCAGCTTTAGTTGCTCGCGCGATAGAGTTCTTAGCACTGAATGAAAATGAACTTCACCGAAGTAGGCATTATCAAGAAGTCTTACCTTTATTTGATTTAATGGTGTCGATGTTCGCATGGCAAGCGATTAGGTCTTTAAACCCTAAAGGTGATGAATTTACTTTAGCTTCTTTGACAGAGCAGGCACACATCGAATCAGTTAAATTACCCTTAATTTCAAGATTATTGAGTATTTTGGTAGAGGATGATTTAGCTACCTATGAAAACGATCAATGGTTGTTAGTAACTGAAAGTGATCTACCCGCAGCAGCAGATATTTGGTTGTCAGTTTTAGGCGACTCACCCTCTTATTTACCTGAATTGATATTACTGGGTCGTTGTGGCAAACATTTGGCAGATGTGCTTCAACATAAAATTGAACCTGAAAAACTTCTGTTTTCAAATAAAAGTAGTATCCAAGAGCATTGGAGCGGCGCATCTCCTAGTAACTTGAGTATGAACCTTGCTTTAAAAGATACACTGATTGATATTGTTAAAGACTGGCCTGCTAATAGACGTTTACGTATTTTAGAAGTGGGTGGCATGAATACTGAAATTAGTCAGCTATTACTGCCCATACTGCCTGCCGATCAATGTGATTACAGTTATATACACCATGATGATGAGTTCTTATCGAAAGCCAATTTCGATCTTGAGTCATGGAGCTTTGTCAGTACTGAATTACTTGATTTGAGTCAAGAATTGGATTTATCTGATTGTTCGATATTTGCCGCAAGTTACGATATTATTATTGCTGCTAACACACTTTATCGTTCTGATGACTGTTCAAAATCACAGAGAAATATAAAAAAGTTATTGGCTCCCAAAGGAGCATTGCTACTACTTGAAAGACAATCTGATCGTTTCATGGATATGACCTTTGGATTACAGACAGAGTGGTGGACTCATACCAGTGATGTAGACTCCCCGATTTCCTTACTTATGAGCGCTCAAGAGTGGCGTACAGAGTTAAAAGAGAATGGCTTTGAGCAGGTGGAATTACTCGTTGAGCCAGAAGCAACAGGTGATATTGGTGCTTTTATGGTTGTTGCAAGCCACTCTGATGATGCCAGCAATGGCTTAGAAGTTTCAAATTATATAAACAGTGAGTCTACCTTAGAGAATCAAGATCAAAATTGGATGATTCTAAAAGATAATTCTGACCTATCCAACACTCTGACCCATGCAATTTCTGATATTTTAGGTGAGATGGGACACAAGGTTATTATCGTTGAGCAAGGTGATACTTACAAACGTTTGGGTTCGTTGCATTTTGCTATTAATGTTGACCAAGCTTTTACTGATGATGCTAATCATCCAGAAGAAGGATTTGATCACATACTAGAAACATTGGGTAAATTAGATATTCATTGTGATCAAGTAATCCATTTAATGGGTTTAAAATGGCATGATGAAACAACTGAACAAGGTGATTTAAGTCTACAAAATCTACGTTGTGCGAGTACGATAGATTTAATTAAAGGGCTTGAACAGCATTGTATTAATAAAGCAACGACATTAAAGTTAATTACCTCAGGTGGAGCGACTGTAGCGACAGAAAATCAAATGTTCAACTTTGACTTTAATCCTTCTCAATCTGCTCTTTGGGGGTTGGGACGGGTCATTATGAATGAACATCCAGATATACAGTGTAAGATGATAGATCTTCAGGGTGCTTATGATGCAGATGCGACCAGTCACGTTTTGCTCAATGAATTATTCTTAGACTTAAATGAAAATACATCATCAAAAGATGCTTCATTAGAAAATGAAGTTATTTTAAATGACAGCGTGCGCCATGTTATGCGTATGACTCGTGCTTCATTACAAAAATCAATAAAAGCACTTCCAAAACAAGTAAAAAAATCTGATAACTTAGTGTCATCTAAGCCTTATTGTTTGCGCTTTAGTACGGCAGGGCAGTTAAAGAATTTGTATTGGCAGGAATTGCCTGAACGTTTTTTGCAGGCAGATGAAATTGAAATTAAACCTTATGCAACTGGTTTGAATTTTCGTGATGTCATGTATGCAATGGGCCTGCTATCTGATGAAGCTGTCGAAAATGGTTTTGCAGGGCCAACACTTGGTATGGAGCTATCAGGTAAGGTAGTAAATGTTGGAAGCGCTATCTCTGAATTTAAAGTGGGCGATGATGTTATTGGCTTTGCGCCTGAATGTTTTAGCTCAAGAGTGATAACACAAACAACAGCTATCACACATAAACCGAAAAACTGGAGTTTCGAAGAAGCGGCAACCATCCCAACGACTTTTTTCACCGTTTATTATGCATTAAAACATTTAGCACAAATCCAACCTGGTGAGAAAATACTAATACATGGTGCTGCTGGTGGTGTTGGTATTGCAGCTATCCAATTTGCCCGCTTTTGTGGTGCAGAAATATTTGCCACAGCAGGTAGTGATGAAAAACGTGACTTTGTGAAATTAATGGGTGCGGATCATGTCATGGACTCTCGATCTTTAGCGTTTGCTGATGACATTATGCGAATCACTAAAGGGGAAGGTATTGATATTGTACTTAACTCCTTAGCGGGTGAAGCTGTTACCCGAAATCTCGCTGTATTAAAACCTTTTGGTCGATTCTTAGAATTAGGTAAACGCGATTATTACGAAAATAGTAAAATTGGTCTACGTCCCTTTAGAAATAATATTTCCTATTTTGGTATCGATGCGGATCAGCTTTTGATGCAACGTCCTGAGTTAGCAAATCGTTTATTTAAAGAAATGATGCAACATTTTGATGATGGTAGCTTAAGACCCATGCCATATCGTAGTTTCTCAGCGCCACGCATTGAAGATGCCTTCCGTTATATGCAGCAATCACGACAGATTGGTAAAGTGGTTGTGTCATTTACACACGATAATGGAATTTGTGACGATAATATTCAAGAATTGCACTCAGAACAAAAAGAACTTGAATGTAATCCTAATGGAAGTTACTTAGTCACTGGTGGATTATCTGGCTTTGGTTTAAAAACAGCGACTTGGTTGGTTGAAAAAGGTGCAAAGTTTTTAGTTTTAATCAGTCGTAGTGCCAAAGTAGATGAGAAATCTAAACAGATTATTGATGAGCTTAAGGAAAAAGGCATTCAAGTCTTTAGTCGCGCCTGTGATGTGACGGACAAAGTGGCTTTAAATTCATTAATTTCAGAAATACAAAGCGAAATCCCACCGCTAAAAGGTATTGTACATGCCGCCATGGTGCTTGATGATGGCTTGATTCGCAATATGTCTCAACAGCAATTAATTAAAGTCATGCAACCAAAAATTACAGGTGCATGGAATTTACATCAAGTGAGTGCTGATATTGATTTAGATTTTTTTGTGATGTACTCATCAGCAACCACTTTTGTAGGTAACCCGGGGCAAGCAAACTATGTGGCTGCCAACAGTTTCTTAGAATCTTTAGCGGGTTTTAGGCAAGCAAAAGGTTTACCAGCTTGTTACGCCGCATGGGGTGCTATTTCTGATGTCGGTTACTTAGCTCGTAATGAAGAAACAAAAGATGCCTTACAGTCGCGTTTAGGCGGTGAAGCTTTATCCTCAGATCAAGCACTTAAAATGTTAGAAAAAATTATATTAAGTGAAAAATCGGGTGTGGCAGTTATTGACTTAGATTGGGGTGTTGTTCAGCGAATCATGCCTGGAGCAAGTGCCGCAAAATATGAAGAACTTCGAAGGCATGTAAAAGCCTCGGATAGTGATCACTTAGAAGACATTCAGACATTAATCGCCAATATGGGTCATGCGGAGATAAAGGAACTAGTGACTGACTTACTATTAGATGAAATAGAACAAATCTTAAGATTGCCGCGTGAAAAATTGGATGTAGAACAATCAATTTTTGATTTGGGTATGGATTCCTTAATGGGAATGGAATTAGTACTAGCAATAGAAGATCGTTTTGGTGTTAAATTACCTGTTATGGCATTGACCGAAGGTGCTAATATACTACGCATTGCTGAGAGAATTACCGATCAGTTATCTGACTCCGATGAGCAACAAGATGATACTGTTAATGTTGAAACTAAACAGCAGGAAGATATATCAGTTGTAGCTTCTCGCCATGGTCATACGGACGATATGAGCCAACAAGAAGCACAAGCACTATCTAAGAAATTGATAGAAGATGCAATGAAGGCAAGTAAGTAGTCAGCAGCCAATTAAAGAGTGAGTGATTTGAAAGCTAGCAACCGTAGTAATTTATTTGGTTTAAGTGGGTCTGTAAAAGATCAATTAGCCCAAAAAATGTTAGAAAAGCGCTTAAAAAAGGTGACTGAAGCACAGATGTTAAGTGCAGAAGTACCTCGGCTTCGTAAGTCTTTATTATCCAACTCTAAAATCCCCGATGAGTTTTGTCGCTTCGACAAGTTTCCGGGTTATCAACAAATCAAAATTTTAGAAGAGGGCGGTAAACAACTCGGTGTACCCAGCCCATTTTTTAAGATCCATGAAGGTGTCGCGGGCAATACCACCACGATTGATAATGTAGAGTATATTAATTTCGCCAGTTATAACTATCTGGATTTATGTGGTCATCCAGATGTGTCTGAAGCCGCCAAGAATGCCATTGATCAATATGGTACATCAGCTTCAGCAAGCCGTCCTGTTGCGGGTGAACGCCCTATACAACGTGACTTAGAAAAAGCATTAGCGAAAGTTTATGATGTAGATGATTGTATTGTTTTTGTTAGTGGTCATGCCACAAATGTTACTACCATTGGTTATTTGTTTGGCCCTAAAGATTTAATTTTGCATGACTCCTTAATTCACAACAGCATTGTCCAAGGTGGACAACTATCTGGCGCGACGCGTTTACCTTTTCCACATAATGACTGGCAGGCGCTGGATGAAATTTTATTCCAACAACGTAAAAATTATGAGCGTGTATTAATTGTCATCGAAGGCATTTACAGCATGGATGGGGATTATCCAGACTTAAAACATTTTGTTGAAATAAAACAACGACATAAAGCCTTTTTGATGGTGGATGAGGCGCATTCTTTAGGGGTGCTGGGTGATAAAGGTCATGGTTTAAAAGAGCAATCAGGAGTCGATGGTCACGAAGTTGATTTGTGGATGGGCACTCTGAGCAAAACCTTGGCAAGTTGTGGTGGTTATATTGCCGGTGAAAGTGCTTTGATTGAGAACTTAAAGTTTTCAGCTCCAGGCTTTCTATACAGTGTGGGTATTGCGCCTCCTGTTGCAGCATCTGCATTAGCGGCATTGAAAATTTTAGATAAAGAACCAGAACGAGTAAAAAAGTTAAAAGAGCGTGGCAAGCAATTTATTACGTTAGCTCAGGAAAAAGGTCTAAATGTAGGTTCAAGTGCAGGTTTGTCGGTTATCCCGATAATCACGGGAAGCTCCGCCATGGCTGGGCGTTTGGCAAATGCTTGTTTTGGGCGTGGCATTAATGTTCAACCAATATTTTATCCTGCTGTTCAAGAAGGTATGGCGAGACTGC
>CAYTRF010000018.1:0-10530 GCA_964440065.1 uncultured Cocleimonas sp.
TATATAGCTTTGCTTAGTTGAGACCTTTGCACGAATCAGATGACGAGTAAAAATGTCTCTAATTTAAACTTAATTTAATTTTAATTTAGGTCTTGATCTGCCTGCTTGTTTGTCATCCTCTAGTACGACCACTTCATCAGGGTTACCTAAAATAACCGCGTGCTTAAAATTAATCAAAAATGACAAGTTACCAATCCAAGGTTGTGGTACATCGTAAGTAACCTTTAACATACGTTTATTGTTACCCTTTTTTAACCTTTTTATAACAAAGGGTTTTTTCACCTTACTACCTGGATGTCTACTCGCATAATAAGTTTCTTCCAATGCTCGCAAACCGTTAACATTCAATTGCTTCTCAATTTTAGTATTTATCTGGCGCATATTAGCCGTTTTAATCCCTGTTTCTGAAGCAATGGAAGTCATCATCTTTTTTACATTGTGGAATTCCATATAATAAGGCGCTACTTTAACAACAGCACTTGCTGCGACGATACCTAACCCTGCAACAACTAACCAAGAAACCATTGTTGCTCCACGCTGTTTTCTATTATTTATTTTCATTATTATTTTACCTAAGAAATAGTTTGCTTGATCATTACATATCTTATATTAAGCTGCGCTGAATTAGCTAACGATAATGCTTTTTGTAGGAACTATTTAATTGAAGTGCCAATTCTTGAGGACTGAAAACCATCCCTTCCATTTTGGAAATTCCAGTGCATCCAAACCATAGTCGCTTTGCCTATTAGGTTTTTTTCTGGAACATAGTCCCAGTAACGACTATCTCTACTGTTATCGCGATTATCACCCATCATAAAGTAATGACCTTGGGGAACAGTCCATTTGCCTTGCTGAGTATTTCTATCAGGGAAAGTTATTACGTTATACGAGTTTTCAGCATTGAAAGACTCTTTAAATTTTGGCACATTCGTTTTACGACCAAAACCACTTTGAGTTAAATGTACACCATCATTCTGATATGTCATAGATTTACCGTTTATGATCAACTTCTTATCTTTGGTCCATTCAATTTCATCACCAGGTAAACCTACAAGCCTTTTAATGTAATTCACTTTTGGGTCAGGTGGATAACGAAAAACAACGACATCACCACGTTTGGGGCTATTCGTTTCCAATATTTTATTATGAGTAATAGGTAAACGAACTCCATAGGCATACTTTTTTACTAATATAAAGTCACCAACTTCGAGCGTAGGAATCATAGATCCAGAGGGGATTCTGAAAGGTTCGGCTACGAAAGACCGCAGTATTAAAACGATTAAGAATATTGGAAAAAATGATTTGGCGTAATCAACCAATAAAGGGTTATCATTTCTAGTTTGTTTGGGTTTCCCTCTCCTCATTAAAAAATGAATGAAGATAATGAGCCCCGTTAGTAAAGTAATACCGACAAGTAGTATCTCAAGATTAAAACCAGAATCAAATAATTCCTTCATGAATCTTAGCTCTCATCTCTTTTAAGTACCGCAAGAAAGGCTTCTTGAGGGATTTCTACATTTCCCACTTGCTTCATGCGCTTTTTTCCTGCTTTTTGTTTTTCTAACAGTTTTCGCTTTCTTGATATATCGCCACCATAACATTTAGCCGTTACATTTTTACGCAGTGCTTTCACATTAGAACGGGCTATTATATTACCGCCAATTGCAGCTTGAATAGCGACATCAAACATTTGACGTTGTATTACCTCACGCATACGTTCCACTAAAACTCGACCACGTTGCTGTGAAACATCTTTATGGACAATAATGGAGAGTGCATCAACGGGATCACCATTGATTAGAATGTCTACTTTTACCAAGGGGGCTGGTTCAAAACGATCTAATTCGTAATCAAAGGATGCATAACCTCGGCTTACTGATTTTAAACGATCAAAAAAGTCTAAAACTACCTCACTTAGGGGTAAATCATAGGTCAAAGTCACCTGGTTTCCCAAGTACTGCATCTCTTTTTGTACACCCCGTTTTTCAATGCATAACGAAATAACATTACCTACATATTCTTGAGGCATCATAATCGTGCCACGAATAATGGGTTCGCGAATTTCTTCAATAAGATTCACGACCGGCAGTTCAGCAGGGTTATGTATATAAATTACTTCGCCTTTAGTCGTTTTCACTTCATAAATAACCGAAGGCGCTGTGGTTATTAAATCAAGATCATATTCGCGTTCTAAGCGCTCCTGAATGATCTCCATGTGTAGCATTCCTAGAAAACCACAACGAAAGCCAAAGCCTAAGGCCTGTGAGGTTTCAGGTTCATATTTAAGGGATGCATCATTCAAACTTAGTTTATCAAGTGCATCTCGAAAATTTTCATAATCTTCGGCACTAACTGGAAACATACCCGAAAAAACGCGAGGTTGAATTTCTTTAAAACCTGTTAAAGCAGTTTCTGCTGAATTCTTAACCGTTGTAAAAGTATCACCAACTTTTGCCGCTTCAATATCTTTGATACCAGCAATTACAAACCCCACTTCGCCAGCCAGTAATTCATCTTTATCCTTGCGCTTTGGTGTGAAAATACCGACATGATCAACTAGATATTCTTGTTTAGTCGACATCGGCATGATTTTTGTTTTTTTACCAATTCGCCCATCTACAACACGCACTAATGACACAACACCCAAATAATTATCAAACCAAGAATCAATTATCAAAGCTTTTAATGGCGCATCTAAATCTCCCTCTGGCGGAGGTATTCTCTCAACCAATTGCTCCAATAAATCGTCAATACCAATTCCTGTTTTACCACTAACATGAATTGCATCAGTGGCATCAATACCAATAATTTCTTCAATTTCTTGTGAAACTTTATCAACATCAGCGGCAGGCAAATCAATTTTATTTAAAACAGGCACTACTTCTAGATCAAGGTCAATTGCCGTATAACAGTTAGCAACACTTTGTGCCTCAACACCCTGTGAGGCATCTACCACTAATAATGCACCTTCACATGCTGATAATGATCTTGAAACTTCATAGGAAAAATCTACGTGCCCCGGTGTATCAATGAAATTTAAATGATATGTTTGGCCGTCCTTAGAGTGAAAGTCCAAAGAAACACTCTGTGCTTTAATGGTAATCCCACGCTCCTTCTCAATATCCATTGTATCAAGAACTTGAGAGTCCATTTCACGCTCACTTAAACCTTCACAAGTCTGTATAAAACGATCTGAAATTGTCGATTTGCCATGATCAATATGAGCAATAATTGAGAAGTTACGTATATTCTGATTTGCTGGAGTCATTCGCTAGTGCTTTTCGTAGTTGGATTTCATCAAAGAAATGATAGAAAATGACTTCACCACGATAAGTTACGACAGGTACATCGACGTGATACTTTTCTCGTAGTGTGGAATTAGTGTCTATATCTATCTGTTCAATCTCGTACTTCAACTCTTCTTGTAGCTGAAATAAAGAAGCCACCACTTGTTCACACAGGTGGCAGCCTTCGCGATAATACACTATTAAGAGAGGCGATTTAATATTATTATTTACTTTCAAATAAGCTAATCTACTCAGTTTCAGATTTTTTCGGATTTTCTGTTTTAAGGGCTAGAAACCTTGCAGAACCGTCTCTTAAGATGAGCAAAGCGTAGGTTTTATTCTGAATTAGTTCCTTGGTTAAACTTTCGAAGTGTTTTAAATTTTTAATTTTTTCGCCTTTAAACATTAGAAGAATATCACCACGCTGAATCTTCGCCTTTTGTGCTGGTGTCCCCTTTATACGTTTTACCAGAACACCACCTTCAACATCTAAGGATTTTCTAGTTAAATCATCTAAATCAGATAGCTCCATACCTAAGATTTGATTGGTGTTTTCTATTTCTTGTTTCTTTTTTACGGGTGCTGCTATTACTTCATCATCGGGTAATACGCCAAGTTTCATCATTAATACTTGAGTTTTCCCAGCTCTTCTAACTTTCACCTCTATTAGCTTATCGACTGGAGTCGAACCCACTATTACTGGTAATGCAGATGCTTTATCAACCTTTTTTCCATCAAATTCAAGTACCACGTCGCCCTGTTTAAGCGTTCCATTGGCTGGCCCGTCTTTCATTACTTCTACTATTAACGCACCTGTTGGATTTGACAAGCCAAAAGATAATGCCAACTCGCGCGTTACTTCTTGTATGTATACGCCTAACCATCCACGTGAAACTTTACCCTTGGTTTTCAGTTGTTCGACAACATGCTTTGCTACATCAACGGGAATTGCAAATGAAACACCCATAAATCCACCTGTACGACTGTAAATTTGTGAGTTAATTCCAACGACTTCTCCTTTGAGGTTAAATAAGGGGCCACCAGAATTACCAGGGTTGATAGCAACATCTGTTTGGATAAAAGGCACATAGTTTTCAGAGGGTAAACTTCTACCTTTAGCACTAACAATACCTGCTGTTACGCTATGATCAAAGCCAAATGGTGAGCCAATAGCTATTACCCATTCACCCACCTTTAACTGCTCTGAGCTACCTGTTTTTAATACTGGTAAGTTTTCTGCTTCTACTTTTAACAAAGCAATGTCACTACGTTTATCACTTCCAATAAGTTTCGCTGATAATTCTCGGCGATCACTTAATTTAACAATAATTTCATCAGCATCTTTGATTACATGATAATTTGTTACAACATAACCATCTTTTGAAACAATAAAACCCGAGCCCAATGAACTTGACTCTCTTTCCTCACCAAACAGGTCACCATCCCTATCAAAAAAGCGACGCATCAACTCATCAAGCATTTCATTTTTAGAATCACTTCCACCGAGAATGTCATGTGGAGATTTTTTAGAGGCTTTTGAATTGTGCTTGGTACTAATATTAACGACAGCAGCACTGTGCTTCTCTACTAATTCGGTAAAATCGGGGAGTCCATCTGCAGATATTGTAGTAACAAGTGATACGACAAGTACAAAACCAATCATTGTTTTTATTATATTTATTTTCATAATATTACTCTTAATAATTTTAATATATTTCCTGCACTTCAGGTTGAAACTGACGAGCCACTTTATTAATCGAAATCACTTTTTTAGCTATTCCTAAACCAGTTATTAAGCCAGCTAAACCAGCTAAAACACTGTATATCTCACCACCGAAATACTTGCCTATACCTGCATATGCAAATAAAAACAATAATGGCAGTAAATAAATTAACATTGCGCCTAATAGCAATTTATCAGATGATAGTCCTATAACCACTTCATCACCTTGTTGTAAGTTAAACTCATTTGGAACACGAATTGTATAGTCTGATTCAGTAGCATTTAACAGTCGGCCACTTCCACAAGAACCTTTAGATGAACAAGTATTGCATGCTGATGCACCCTTAGCTTTCAAATAAGCAAAGTCATTTCTAACAAAACTAACCACACCTATTTCTTGAAGCTTCTTAGACATTATTTCTTCTTGTACATGCTATCAACAATTTTCTTTAAAGTACTCTCTGGCACTTCTCCAACAACCGTTATCACATGGCCTCCCTTTTGCTGAGTAACTACATTTAAAGCACCTGAGTTTATTTTCACATCACTTGGAGGCGCATCATCCGTCAACGGTGAAACAAATACGGATAACGAGCTTAAGCCATCAGAAACTACATAATGCTTAATGAGCGTATCAGATGATTGTTCACCTTTGCTTTTCATTGAAGGTGCTTGATTAATTTGATAACCTGCAGGTAAAGCTTCCATCACCCAACCATCATCTAAGTTATTGTGTGAAACTTGACGAAACTTCGTTTGGTGATTTGGATTTACAATCATTTTCTTAGATTTTGCTACAGCAGTGATTGACTGATCAACAATACTAGTAACAACGCCTGCTGGCATATTATCAATTACCTTTGATGATAATAATTGTTCTTCTACAAAATCATCTTTCACTACCGCTTCTTCCGGTACTTCAATATTGATAGTTGTAAACATGAATTGTTCTACTGGCTTGTGCGACTTTCCTACCAGCATATAATCCAATAACATACCTGTTGACGCATCAATACAGTATTTTTGTAAATATCTTGCCCTATCTTTAGGACGAGCTGTGATTATCGTGCAAGGAATATTGGCTACTCGATTTTGTCTCCCTACATCAAAGGAGTAAACCTCGTGCATTTCCGGTCGTATCCTGGGAATTGAGGCAAGTGAGAAACCTTTTAGCTCTCTTGATATCTCACTTCCTATCTCATTCATTCTTATCACTCGCTCTGATTCGACACCATTATTGACAATATGCTCAATATGCAAAGTAGAGAGTGTGTCATCTCTTAAATAAACCAAAGTACCTGTATACGTTAAATCATGTAGTGCCTGATTCATACGGTTTAATAATTTTACAGCAGCATCATCTGCATGAACAAATGACGGTGTCATCAATGATAAAAGTAAAATAATATATTTTAGTGATACAGAAAGTCGCTTCATATTTAATGGTAGAGTTTGAAAGTGAAATAACATAATTAAGGTTTTAGTAATCAGCGTAAGCAATCACACGTACCGAAGGAAAAAAACTGGTTGAGGAAGCATATTGCATATGGCTATCCACATAACGCTTTAAATATGACCGAGTTTTTGCATCAGCTAGCGAGTAGGTATTAGAATCAGTTACAGCCGTAGCAGACACTACCGTCGCGGCTTCCATTTCAGCCTTAGATAATTGCTCTTTTTCGGGTGTAAGAGTCGTTTGAGTATTGATAATACTCTGATCTAGAGAATGAGATTTATCTTGATAGTTTTGTACTCCCAATACAGCGATAGCCGCAATAGAGGCAGCCATTGCAAAACCACCCACAGGTCGCAACCACGAGTTTTTCGATTCAGTCGTTTGCTTATCTTTTAGCTGAATTTGATGATACTCAGGTTCATCATTTATCTGAGCATGAATACCCGAAAGAAAGTTCGATGTTACCGTCAACTGGGATGCTTCTGATCGCATAGATTCACCAATCAGCGCATAGTGCGATAGTTTGTCACGCAACTTATCATCAACTATTAGTTCAGCTAGAACACGTCGCTGTTCAAAGCTACCAGCCTCATCGTCAAGCAAAGCCGAAAGATGTTCAGTTAATTTTACTTGACCTGTATTTGATTTACTTTTATTCATCTTACTTATTCCAATAATATCTAATGTTACAGACAAGAATTAAGTCACTTAGTTCTTGTTAATTATAAATTAATTCAACTTAAACTACGCTGAATATACTCTTTAAAATCGTCTCTAGCAGTACATTGCTTAATTGTGGACCAATAACGGCGCTAATTCTTTATCGATAAATTCTCGTGCTCTAAATATTCTTGATCTCACTGTGCCAATCGGACACTCCATAGCATCTGAAATTTCTTCATAACTTAAGCCCTCCAGCTCTCTCAGAGTGATTGCAATTCGTAAATCATCGGGCAAAGATTCTATCGCTTTTTGTACCGTTTCCTGAACTTCATTACCCATTAATACACTTTCAGGCGTACCGTAGTCTCTTAACTTATCACCACCATCATATTGTTCTGCTTCTTGTGCATCAATATCATCATCTGGCATACGTCGACTTCTTGAGACTAAATGATTCTTAGCCGTATTGATAGAAATCCGATACAGCCAGGTATAAAAGGCGCTATCACCTCTAAAGTTCTTTAAACCCCGATAAGCTTTAATAAATGACTCTTGTGAAATATCCATCGCTATATGCGGGTCATGTACGTAGCGCATCACAAGATTAATCACTTTCTGTTGGTACTTTAACACCAAAACGTCAAAAGCTGATTTATCTCCCGCCTGCACACGCCTGACAAGTTCTAAGTCGGTTTGTTTCTCGCCCATATGGGCCTATCTCCTTTACTGGCATTATATTCTTGGAGACCTTTGCACGAGTCAGTGGCGAAAGAAAACTCGGGTGAAGTTTCACTGATTGAGGCAGAAAATGAAGCTAATAACGGGTTATTAGCAAATTTTCTAACGAAAAGCAGTGGAATTTCAACCATTTTTACTCGTCACCTGATTCGTGCAAAGGTCTCTCTTGATAATAAAAATTACATTTATACATATTTTTAGCAAGAATTTAACGTCCCAAATTCCTAAGATACTTCATATAATATATTTTAGTATGATAATCTAATATTCAATTCAAAACCATCAGATGAACACCTAATGTACGATGTTTTAATAATTGGCAGTGGAGCTTCTGGCCTTACGTTAGCCCTAAGCTTGCCAGAAGACACTAAAATTGCAGTTTTAAGTAAAGAAGTTCTTACCGAAGGCAGTACTTTTTATGCTCAGGGTGGAATCTCTGCAGTACTTGATAAATCTGATTCTTTTGAGTCTCATATTGCGGATACTATTGATTCTGGTGCTGGGCTATGTTCTGAAGAAATTGTTCGTCATGTCATTGAAAAAGGCCCTTCAGCCATTGAATGGTTAATTAAAGCTGGCGTACCTTTCACTAAAGAAGATGGTACCAGTTCTGGCTTACATCTAACCCGAGAAGGTGGTCACAGTAATCGGCGCGTTGCCCATGCCGCTGATGCAAGTGGACGCGCCATTGAAACCACATTAGTTTCACAGGTAAAGAAAAAAAGTAACATTGATCTGTTTGAACAACACATAGCCATTGACCTTATTACGACTAGAAAACTTCGATCTGGGCAGCATCAACAACAACGAAATCATTGTGTTGGTGCCTATGTTTTAAATAAAGAAAACAAAAAAATAACCACCTTCCCGTCTACCTTTACAGTTCTTGCGACAGGTGGCGCGAGTAAAGTTTATCTTTATACCAGCAACCCAGATGGATCGAGCGGTGATGGTATCGCCATGGGTTGGCGCGCAGGTTGTCGAGTTGCCAACATGGAATTCATGCAATTTCACCCAACTTGTTTATATCATCCGCATGCTAAATCAAACCTAATTACCGAAGCCGTACGTGGTGAGGGTGGGCGGTTACTATTGCCCAATGGCTCTCGTTTTATGGACGAGTTTGATAAAAGAGGAGAGCTTGCACCACGAGATATTGTAGCGCGCTCCATTGACCATGAAATGAAACGCTTAGGGATTGACTCTGTTTTTTTAGATATTAGCCATAAATCCAAAGACTTCCTGATAGAGCACTTTCCTAACGTCTATGCCATGTGCCGAAAGTTTGGTTATGACATGAATAAAGAACCTGTCCCAGTGGTACCTGCTGCACACTACACATGCGGCGGTCTTATTGTCGACAAACATGGACAGACTGATATTGATTGTCTGTATGCTATCGGTGAAACCACTTTTACTGGTCTTCATGGTGCTAACCGTATGGCAAGCAATTCCTTGCTAGAGTGTGTTGTTTATGGTCAAGCAGCAGCTGAAGAATTGATTAAACGCTGCTCAAAATCCTCAAATTCAAAGGCTTATGATATCCCTGACTGGGATGAAAGCCGTGTTACTGACTCAGATGAACGCGTTGTGATCAATCACAATTGGGATGAAATACGCCGATTTATGTGGGATTACGTTGGAATTGTAAGAACCTCAAAACGCTTACAACGTGCACGTACCCGAATCGAAATGCTGTTATCCGAGATCGATGAATATTATTCAAACTTTAGGGTTACATCTGACCTCATCGAATTAAGAAATCTTGCAGAAGTCGCTAGATTGATTATTCGCTCAGCTCAACAGCGCAAAGAAAGCAGAGGTTTACATTATACTTTAGATTATCCGAACCCTGACCCAAAACTGGCACAAGTTAATAGTATTCTTGATCCAATCAATAGAAGCCGAGGCTAAAAACACAAAAGCATAGTCACCACATGAAGGCACCATCCACCCAACAGTCAATGAAATCATTAATACGATTATTCCCTAAACAAGCAATAATGATTAATTTACTGTTACTTGGTGCATTGGCTTCACTTATTATTGGTCTTACTGCTCCATTACTTACATTAGAGAAGCTCTACTTTTTTGAGAATACGGTGTCATTATTTTCCACAATAACCGAACTTTTTTCTCAAAAAGAATGGTTTTTATTTATTGTCATAACCCTGTTTAGTGTCTGTATACCCATCATTAAAATTGCTAGCTTATTATTAATAGTAAATTTAGAATATAAAAAAGGAGCATTCTTAGACAAGGCTTTACATATCATTGAATTAATTGGTAAATGGTCGATGCTTGATGTTTTCGTGGTCGCCTTGCTTCTAGTATCCGTAAAACTAGGTGTTCTTGCAAAAGTTGATGTGCATTATGGTCTCTATGCTTTCGCCACATCAGTTTTACTAACAATGTCTCTAAGTGTTTGGATATCTAAGCTTTCTAACCGAAGAACACCAATGTCTAAATAGCTGTTTAACGATAAGCTAACGCCTTTTATCCATGAAAAATTTCATTTAATCTGATTCAATGTCTTTAATACCCTGAACTAAGTTATAAATTGTGAATCAACATTTATATTACCGCTAGGTTTAGCAACTATACAATACGAGACCTTTGCACGAGTCAGTGGCGAAAGAAAAATGGGCTAAAATTTTACTGAT
>CAYTRF010000019.1:0-10521 GCA_964440065.1 uncultured Cocleimonas sp.
TTATTAAACTGAGACCTTTGTCCTGTGGATTTTTCCATCCACAGGACAAAGTTAGCATTTTTGAGTTATTCAGAGAGTATGCTATTGCTAAGTATCACCCTTGGTAAAGCTGAATTACTTGTAGACCAGATGAGTTCTTTATAGCCTTTTTCATCTTCATCAATATCAGTAACCGTGATATTGATGCCAACTTTATCTCCCGATTTTGCCTCTACATTTTCATTACTGAAAATTTCTGACCAGGGTATCGCTGCATTTAATTGGTAACCCGTGTCGGTTGCAAGGAGATGTGTTTGCGTACCGAGGCTATCAAAGGGTGTAAAGGTAAATGTTTTTACATTTTCCGTGTTGGCATTGTTATCACTAATGTCAATGGTGAGTACGATTTCATCGCCTTTTTGGACACTATCATCGGTAATCGCAAAACTAAAATAGAGGTGCTTTGAATCCCAGTTTGATTGCCATTGAGCCGATATATCGTTGGGGTTATTATTTTCAAGTTTTGATGGGATATTTTTGTGTCGGCTCATATTCCAAATTTGATGCGGTTTTTTTGCATAAGCGATTTTAAAGTCTGGCTTTGTTTCGGCTTGTAAACCTAATTTAGAAGCTTCAATTGCTTTTTTGGGGTGCTGGCGGTCATTTAGATAACGTAACAAGGCATCATATTTAGGTGCATCCGCACGAGATTGACGTATATGCTCTTTAATACCCCAGCTTCCATACCAGCTATAAATTCTTGGCGCACTAAAAGCTACAAATAACTTTCCACCTGCTCGACTCCATTCGCCCATTAATTCATCGTAAATAATGCCCATGCGTGGGTCGCGATTAGCGGCGTAGAGCAGGGGGTTTGGGTGTTCATCGACTTTGCGGGTATCCCAATCTACCAAGTGTTGACCGCCTTCATAAGCAATTAAATCCACACCAAAGGAGTCCGCTACTTTTTGTTGTTTTTGGATATAACCCACAATGGATTTCATTCCCCATTTGGATTTTTTATCTTTCATGGCTTTAAATACATCAGAGACGTTTTCGGCTTTACGTAATACTTTGGGATGCGCAGAAACATAAGGGCCAATGGCAATCGCATCGGTGTATTTGTAGGCATTTTCAAACGATAAAATCTGGCTCGACATGTTCTGATTACTTGCCCAACCTCCTAACACGCGAACTAACTGTGATGTGCCACCAAAGACATCTTCCCAGATTTTAAATACCTCAACACTGCGCCGTGAATACCATTTATAACCCGCGGGTGATTTACTTTCATCAAGCCCCGCTTCTAAGCCTTTTTCAATGGCATAGTCGTGATGGATAAAAATAGGGTTCCAAACTTCATTACTGTATTCGATATAAGCTTTTAATTTCGGATTAAGGTTAGCTTTTACATATTCAGCAAATTTCCTCACATACTCATCATTGGCTTTATAAGGCATGGCAAACCAAGGGTTAGCGTTGCTTTGATTGGCAAGTGCCACCATAACCTCCACAGGCGCACCGCGAGAATAAAGTCCTGCTCGGCCACCCCATGTTGCCTTTTCTGGTAGATTTCGTTCTTCCCAGTTTTCAACAGGGTTGCGCGTCATGCCTGACATATTCATAAATCGAATTACCTGAAAATCTTTCATAAACTTAAGATAATCAGGGTTGAAAAGCAGGCTGGCTTCGTTTTCTACAAAGCTTAAATAGCTATCTTTAGCGCAATATTCTGCGGATTTAACTCGGATATGAGGAACACCTTGGCAAAAACCACCTTCTGGAATGATGCGAATATTCCTAATGTGGTTATCTGCGGTGGTTTTTTTAATAAATAACGAGGCATTAAGTAACTGGTCTTTACCCGCTTTGATCTCTATTACATCTTTATTCGGGCGATGCACAATTAACCGCGCATCATTGCCATAAAAAATTTCACCTTCTCCATCATAAAGGACGGTAAAAAAACCTTCTTCAATAGTGCCTTCAGGAAGTCGATTAAGAAATTTCGTACCCGCTTTGCCACCGTTTAATTTGGTCGGCCAACCGTTTTTATCGTATTCAACTCCTTTACTGCTCCCCCAAGGAACCGTCTCACTAAAAGGGATGGCTGATTTGAATAGGTTAAGAAATTGGATGCTGGATGTATCTTCGCGTACATCGGCTGTGTTAATCCCCAAAATGTCTTTGTCGTTATTGGGTTTGGATTCCTTTTCTTCGCGGTGTACTGCTAATTCTTTGGGTGTTGGCGGTTTAGCAGGTGGCGTATGAAAGTTCTTATACTGTTCATAACGCTTAAAGAAGGTGGGTGAAATGGCGATGCCAGCGGCTAGCACAGCTAAAAGAATAAAAAGGTATAAAGAACCTTTGATTAGGCGCATGGTTTCCCCAAAAGAGTTAAGCCCAATCCACACTTAGAACCATGAATACAATACTGGTTTTCCATTCTATTTCGTGTTTTAAATGCAGATTCGGGTTAAGCGTAATAATTAGTTAGCGAATTATGCTGTGTGGGTTTTTTTATAGCAAGAGGCTTTGAATAACCGAAACAGGAAAAATGAAAAGCTTGATATAGAAGGTCAGTTAGCGTTAACTCAAAAAATACATGACCTTGATGGTGTTATATCTGTAAACCTAGCAGAAAAAAGACCACATTTAATGATAGTTGGTTAGCTGGCTGTAACTTCAAACTTTGAAAGTATTAATAGTCCCAAAAGTATTTTCATATATTCAAAGTGAAAGCTTATTGTTGTTAACTCCCTCCACCTAGCAGGGGGAGGGTTGGGGAGGGGGTAGATAGTTCAGCTTAATACAGTCTTCAACCTTTCTACCCTCTCCCTAACCCTCTTCCCTGCTAGGGAGAGGGGACTGGCTCATCTCAGGTGTTTTAGTATTATTAATTTTTCCAAAAGTATTTTCATTGAACCAATATAGAAAAACTATATTGAGTAACCATGTTGAATATTATTACTGCTAATACTTATGGGACGATTAATAAAATAATAGAGGAAAGTATCTAAACGCTATATTCCCAAAATCAAACGTCCAAAGTTACGTGGGTTTTTCCATGCGTTATCATTTTTAGAATGCCAAGCTAATTTGCCATCGCGGCTTCTACCACTGTCATCATCATTAATTTGTAAATCAATACCTATGATTTTCCCTGCAACGGGTTTAACGCCTAGAGTTGTCCATGGAATAGCGGTTTCTAGGGTGTAACCTTTATTGGTGCGAGTCATGGTTTGTTTGATGTCTAAACGGCTTTTACGCGGTGAATTCTTACTTAAATTGACATTTTTATCTTTCCAGCGGTAGATAAAGTGGAAGTCATTTTTGCCATCAAACTTAGCCGAGCGACTACCGTCTGCGTCAATGTATAGTTCAATTGAATCATCACTCCAGGGAGCTTTTGAATCACGGATAAACTTGTCATCAATGGTATCGACACGGACATAGAGGTATTTTTTATCCCAATGTGTTTGCCACACGGCTGAAAGATCACTTCCATCCGATATTTTACCATCGATTATATTGGATAATCTAAGTTCTGCCTTGTTTGACCACATGCGACCATGACCTTTAAAGCGGTGTACCACGGCATCATGTTTTGTTAATACGATGGATTTTTTTGGTTGTGATGGCTTGGTATTGTTCTTGGCGTTGTTGTTAGTTTTGCTCTTAGCGTTGCTCTTAGCGTTGTTGTTAGCTATATTATTCCCACTATCCCATATGGCTTTGCCAGCGCTGGCGGCTGTTGCTACTTTTGCCGTATTTGTTTTAATCTTTGCTGTCGCAATTTTAGCGGCTACTTTTTTAACTACTTTGGCAACTTGTTGAGTCTTCTCTTGCTTAGTATTCTTAGCTGTAGATACTTTAGCAATGGTCTTGGCCTTTGGTATTTTTGTGCCAATTACTGATCGTTTATTGTTAGTTGCTTGAGCAGTTTTAGCAACGGTGGTCGCTTTCTTCTTTTTGTTTTTTGTCTTTGAAGGTACTAAAGCAAAAACATCTCCTATTGGATTATTCGCAGGCTTTTGTAATCGAGCAACTGTACGAGATGTACAGCCACGCCACCAGCAGGGGTGTTTACGCGCAAACTGCATTAAGGAGCGATGTTTTGGTGCTTGAGAGATGGGTTGCGTAATGTATTCTTTAGTGCCCCAGCTACCAAACCATTGGTAAGTTCTTGGCGCTGAGAAGTTTACAAATAATTTGCCGCCATTGTCTTTCCAGCCACGCATAAAATCTGTATAGGCTTTAGCCATGCGCCAATGTCTATTAGCAGCGATCATTAATTTAGTTGGGTGTGAGCTGGTATTACGACTTTTCCAGTCAACCAAATGTTGTCCACCTTCATAGGCAATTAAATCAACGCCAAACTTTTTAGCTGTTTGAGCATTTTTATGAATGTAACCCATAACACTAGGAATAGAATATCTTTCTTTTGGGTCGTACATTAATTGGAAAAGTTGAGCAACACTGCGTGCTTTTTTAGATGCTTTTAGGCTAGGGAAGAAGTAGGGTGCAATGGCAATGGCATCGGTCTTTTTATAAGCATTTCGATACGATAACAGCATTTCAGAAACGCGAGTCCAACCTGCCCAGCTACCCATTACTCGAACGATACGGTCAGTGCCACCGAAGGCTTGTTCCCACATATCGAAAATTTGTACGGAGCGCATTGAGAAGAATTTATAACCGCCTTTATCACGATCTTCATCAAGACCTAAACGCTCACCTTGATCCCTTACATAATGTGCTTGGGTAAAAATCGTATTCCAAGCTTCGTTGGTGTATTCAACATAGGCTTTAAGGCCTGGTTTTAAATTATTTTTAACGTATTGGGCATAACGGCGTACAAAATTATTATCAGCCTTATGTGGAATCGTAAACCAAGGGTCAGCATTTAACTTATTGGCTAACGCTACCATGATTTCGATGGGTGCACCCCGTACTCCTTGTTTTCCAGCCCAAGTTGCATTGTTTACTTTTGGGCGCTTGTCCCAATCGCTTAAAGGGTTTCGGGTAATGCCTGACATATTCATAAATCGAATGACTTTAAAGTCTTTCATATAATCTAAATAGGCAGGGTTAAAAATTAAACTCGCATGGTGTTTTTCAAACGATAAATATTTTGAACGTTTACAATATCTTTCATTGCTGACACGTCTAAAGGGGTTGTTCGAGCAAACACCACCTGGCATTAATACTCGAATATTTCGTAGATAATTTTTTGGATTGCTGTTTTTTATTATTAATTTGACGCGAAATTCTTTGTCTTTACCTGCCTTGATAGAAATGACATCCTTACCTCGCTCACGATTAACTAATTTAGCATCATCACTATAAGTGAGTATTCCTTCGCCATCATATAAAACCGTGTAATTTCCTTCAGGAACCGTATCTTTAGGAAGTTTATAAAGAAAACGCGTTCCAGCTTGTCCTCCATTTAGATTTTTAGGCCAGCCGTCTTGATCGTATTCAACTTTACCTTTGGTGAGCCAAGGGCGCGCTTCTTCAAAAGGTATTGAGGTTTTGAAAATATCAATAAAAGGAATGCTAGCATCATCATCCATGACCTCATTGCTATTGATGCCGAGAGGTGAACGCGTATTGGGTGCGGCATTAGCGATATTGCTAATGGTATTAAAGGTGATAAATAACAGGAAAACAAAACCAAATAATCCATTGTTTTTAATAGTAGACATTAGTTTAATCATTTTATTATTCTATCAACCCCTAATAATATTACATAAAGTCCTTTCATCAAGTGCTTGAAGTGATGAAAAATAATGATTTGTTAAATCCCCATTAGGCAAATCATAAGACCGATAAATATAATATTAGTTCTTGTTATTAACTGCCTAAATTAGAATAGACTATTTGCAAAACAGCATACCTTGCTGATACTTAATCTAAGCTGACTGAAGTTAATAAATTTAAGCTGTTATCTGCTTGACAGCATAGCGTGTTTGCCTCACAATTCGCGCTTCTTTTGGCAGTGGGGCTATAGCTCAGCTGGGAGAGCGCTGCAATGGCATTGCAGAGGTCGGCGGTTCGATCCCGCCTAGCTCCACCATATTTTGAATGTTTTTATTATAAATATTTAATAAAGAACAGTAGGTTACAGCAAAAGGTTGAAATAGGCTCGTAATATGAAAACCATCGCACGCCTCGGTCAAATAGTGTTTATCATTGGATTGATACTCGCCACCATCGGATTAATTTTCGGTTTTTGGCATATGTTTCAAGGTAATGATGAATCGGCGAAAACATTTTTATTTTTAGTGCCAACTGGTTTCATGTTCTTGTTTACTGGTTTGTCTACATCTGTTATGTTCTCGCCCCGTGATGATACTGCTTTAAACAAGAAGCGATCATTACATGATGAGTAGTAAAAAATAAGTAAAGTAAAATAGTGTTACCCATGTTTTATTAGCCGTAATTTGGTTTATAAAAGCATGGCATTTTTAAAAGTTCGTAAAAGTGTCCCCATCGTCTAGCGGTTAGGACACCGCCCTTTCACGGCGGTAACCGGGGTTCAAGTCCCCGTGGGGACGCCATTTTATACTTTATTTGCTGTTATCTTAGATGTTTAAGATACATCTTTTTTAACATCCACTTTTTAAGATCCTATGTCCCCATCGTCTAGTGGCCTAGGACACCGCCCTTTCACGGCGGTAACCGGGGTTCGAGTCCCCGTGGGGACGCCATTCTTTTTATTCTTTCTTGAAACCCCAATCTGCAAAATTTAAGCAATATTACATTAGTCGTGTTTTATCAACTTCTATTTTAGGCATTTTTACGCGTCATCTGATTCGTGCAAAGGTCTCAACTTCTATTTAATTGCAAAAAAAGACCGAAAAGTGGGGGGGTGTGCTTCTCTTAAGGAGATCCTGGTCAAGTCGGTTAGAATTTAGCAAGCTAAAAATAATTGGATTTGATCAGGCTTTCCTTAAAGCGTACTGTAACTTCTAATTTTATCAGCGACTTGTCTTGGGTCTATACCTCTTTTGACGGGTATTTTTATGTTTGAAGGGTTAGTTGGTAATAACGTGATAATGGCTTCCTTTTCCTGCCTTCTTACTGAATTATAATTAATATATTCTCTTTGAATCGTTCCTTGAACAGATAAGCTTGCATCTTTAACTAAAAATAACCCCTTGGATACTTTAAGTACTTTTAGACCTTGCATACTAATTGTTATTCGTGAGTTTACACAGGCTTCGTCTGATAAATCTGGATTATTCGGATAGCCATATTCGACACACTCTTTTAAATCATACGATAAGGCTTGAGGGGTTAGTTTTACGTTTTTTGCGGCAAGTGCGGTTGATAGAAAAACTTGGTCTTGTCCTAAGTTGCCAGATTGATTATTTACTGCGGATGCAGCTGGCGCGGAATTTGGAGCATTTTTGTAGCTTGGTGGAGCAGGGGGACTAATAGGTGCTGGAGCAGCCTTAGCGGCAGAGCAAAGCTTTATTACTTGGTCGTGGTTAAAGCCACTTTGTAAATAGTAATCAATATCTGCTTTACTACAAGTATTTGCCATCACATTGGATGAAACGAGTAGTGATGAAAAAGCGATGAATGAATGAATGTATTTATTGGCTAGTAAAGATTTCATTGTGGATTCCGATCATAAAACGTAAGTGGAATTATTATAGACGATAAATTGTTTGGGTATAGTGCTTGCTTGATGATTTATTGACCTGAATCAAACACAAAACCGAGCTGGAGCGAAACTAAGATAAATCTCCTGTCATTTTTAAACAACAAATAAGTTGTCATTCAAAGTGTGGGATTATACTTGTTAACTGAAATTACCCTATGTTGGTAGATGTATGCGTACCCGAGCTCCAACATGAGGTGAAATTAATAGTTCGATTTTACCGCCAATGGCCTCAACAATTTCAGTACTAACGGCTAAGCCAATACCTTGTCCTTCTGATTGACTATCAGCGCGAATACCACGCTGAAGTAACTCTGATGGGTTTTTATCAGGAAAGCCCATACCGTCGTCATCAATATCAATGACTAAAATATCACCATTGTGATTAGCCGTAATTTCTACAATTTTTTCACAGAAGCGACAAGCGTTATTAATAAGGTTGCCGAACACTTCCATCATGTCGTCTTCTTCCATGCGACATTTAGAAAGCTCATCGACATTTATTATAAATTCAAAAGGTTTTTCTCGGTAAACTTTAAGTAGCGAGTCTTTGAGCCGATATAAAACAGGGCGTACCGCTTGTTGTTTTACAATTGTGCCACCGTGCTCATTTACGACGGCACGACGAAGTTGGTAGGCGATGATGTCATCCATGCGTTGTACTTGGGTGCGGATAGTAGCATTTTGGGTTTTGTCAGCAGCATTTTGTAATACTGATAAGGGTGTTTTTAAACTATGCGCCAAATCATCTAGCGCATCACGATAGCGTTGCTTTTGCCCTTTTTCGGCATTTATAAGTGCATTTACAGCACTTTTAACGGCAGAAAGTTCTGAAGGATATTTTTTACTTATCAGCCTTTGTTCACCAGATTCAATCATATTTATTTCTTTTTCGAACTGTCTGATGGGTGTGATAACCAAGAAGCTACTGACTAATTGAGATAGGAACACCAAAATGGTGGTGAGTAAAAAAAGCAGCACAATATTACGAATAATTTCATCGTGGCCTTTTTGTAAAGCAGTGGCTGATTTGGCTAAGATTAACTGATAATTGCCGTTAGGTTTGTAGCTAAACCCTCTGGCGTAAACGATGTAGTTTTCAGCGCCATCTAACTTAGAAATATTTCTACCTTGGGTATCCTCAGGATGAAGAATATCGGTGTCTTCAATGTTGCTGGGCATATTTAAATGAAAGGTAGTAAAGACCTTGCGCTTGTCCTCTGCAAAACGACTTTCACTGATGTCATTAAATGGGTATTGGCTATGCCAGACAATATTTCTGGATTCGGTATGCTGAATATAAGCGAACTTCTCAGCACTGAGTTTACTGAAATCATGTTTAAGCAAGAAGGCTAGAAAATCATTCTTTGTGCTACTATCAATGACAAACTTACCTTCTTTGAAATCAATATAGCTTAATAATTCCAGTCCTGATTTATTCAGCGCTATTTTCTCATTTTGCAACATTCTATGCTGGGTAACATAATATAAGGCACCACCCAATACAATAATTCCAAGTACAATTATTGCTAGAGCACTAAGAAATTGGCGACCTTTTAATGAATTCATCTATGTTTTAATGTAACTTAGGTATCGCGTGAGAGAGTAAAGCGATAACCACGTCCACGGAGTGTTTCAATTGGGCTGATGGTGCTTTCGGGATCGAGTTTCATGCGAAGGCGACGGATAAAAACCTCGATAACATTACTGTCGCGATCTGACTCATCATCGTACATGCTTTCGGTCAAATCTGTTTTTGAGATGACTTCACCAGCATGCATCATTAAATGCTCAATCACTTTATATTCGTAGGCGGTTAAAGATACTTCTTGATCCTCAACAAATACCCGTTGCTCTGAGGTATTCAGCTTAATTGGACCACAGGAAAATTCAGCTTGAGACCATCTACCTGTACGGCGAAGTAGGGCACGCATTCGTGCCAGTAATTCTTCATGGTGAAAGGGTTTGTCGACATAATCATCGGCACCCGCTTCAAGCCCTTCAACACGATTTTGCCAGCGGGTACGAGCGGTAAGGATAATGACAGGGTAGTCTTTGCCTTTATCTCTTAGTTTGCGGATTATTTCAAGGCCACTGACCTCTGGTAGACCGATGTCTACAATGGCCATATCAATAGGGTATTCAAGTGCGTAATATAAACCCTGTGCGCCATCGGCTGCGGCATCTACAATGTAACCTGTTGCCTCAAGTGTCTCTATAAGTTGTTCACGAATATCCGTATCATCTTCAACAACTAGAACTCTCATAGCTACCCCATTACTTAGAAATTTTATTATTTTCTGATTGAATAATAGGCAATCAGACCCCCTTTAATCATCGACATTATACACAGACAATGGCTAAAAAAGAAAAATTTATGAGCTCGCTAAATAATAGTGAGAAGAAGGTGGGTAAAATAGTTTATTTCTTATCAGTTTGAGCAATATTATCGATAAAACAAGCCAGTTTAATCATTTGGAATTCACCCTTATCTTCTAATAATTTTACGTAATGACAATCAGGATTGCTGTAGCTTGCTTGTTTCTTTATTGATAAGACTCGGCCGTTTAATAATGTCTTTACGATAGCAATAATCTCTAAGGAGGTTATCGGTTGGGTGGAAATCGTGCGCTTTACAGGTATATGAATAACTTCTGCTGAGGCGAGAGAACTAAATAGTAGGCCAATACTCAAGAGACAGCTTAGCAGCAGTGTTTTTAAACTTAGAGAATGCTTGCGCATTAGTTTCTCTATGCTAAACCTCATGATGTCCCCAATTATTTTGATTATGTTTTTCTTTTACTGAAATTATAGGTTGAGACCTTTGCACGAGTCAGTGGCGAAAGAAACGGCAAGCTCTAATAATCGAG
>CAYTRF010000020.1:0-3220 GCA_964440065.1 uncultured Cocleimonas sp.
TAAGAAATTAGAAACAACAAAAAAAATAAAAACACAGAGAATAACAATGACACAACGCGTTTTAGTAATTGATGATGAACCCGATATTCGTGAGCTACTTGAGCTTACCTTATTAAGAATGGGGCTTGAAACAGCCACTGCGGGCACCGTTAAAGAAGGCTTACTAGAGTTACAAAACTTTAAGCCAGACCTTTGTTTGACGGATATGAAACTACCTGATGGAACGGGCTTTGATGTAGTGCGCTACATTCAAAGAGAAATGCCACACATACCTGTTGCTGTTATCACCGCTTTTGGGAGCATGGAATCAGCAGTAGAGGCGCTCAAAGCAGGGGCATATGATTTTGTATCAAAACCTGTTGATCTTACTAAGTTACGTGATCTTGTACAGACCGCGCTAAAGTTATCTGAGAATAAAGATTCTATTTCTGTGAAAACACCTGAAATAACATCAAACGCTAATAACCCAATTATTGGTGAATCACCAGCAATTGAAACACTAAAATTTACGATTAAAAAACTGGCAAGAAGCCAAGCACCGGTGTTTATCCATGGTGAATCTGGTACAGGAAAAGAACTGGTAGCAAGACAAATTCACGAGCAAAGTCCACGTTCATCTGGAAATTTTGTACCCGTTAATTGTGGCGCTATCCCAGAAAGCTTAATGGAAAGTGAGTTCTTTGGGCATAAAAAAGGCAGCTTTACGGGAGCGATTGAAGATAAAGCAGGCTTATTTCAAGCCGCGCACCATGGCACCCTGTTTTTGGATGAAGTTGCTGATTTACCTCTAAGTATGCAAGTGAAGCTATTACGTGCCATTCAAGAAAAAGCGGTAAAGTCTGTTGGTGGTGTCGAGGAAGTTTCAGTAGACACTCGAATACTCAGCGCTACTCATAAAAATTTAGAAGAGGAAGTTGAAAAAGGTAATTTTCGTCAAGATTTATATTATCGACTTAATGTCATTAAACTCTCTGTGCCTACATTGCAGGAGCGTGGCGAAGATGTTTTCTTACTAGCGGATTACTTTCTAGAAAAAATAGCGGATCGTTGGCAGTTAGATAAAGCCACTTTATCAAGCCAGTCTATAGGTGCGCTGTCTAACTACCCATTTCCTGGTAACGTGCGTGAATTAGAAAATATTTTAGAGCGAGCTTGTACCTTAGCAGATGGTGAATTTATAGAACCTGATGATTTACAACTACCTTTATCGACACCAGTAATTGATGTAAGAAAATCCTTCATCGGTACAAATGATGCAAGAACCAGAACCAAAGAATCACTCAGCGAAAAAGACAAGATTTTAGATGCGCTTGATAATACCCATTGGAATCGTACCGCTGCGGCTAAAACATTGGGCATGACGTTTAGACAGCTACGTTATCGTATTAAAAAGTATGGGCTGGATAATATTTCTTCTAGTTAATTTGTACTTAGAGACCTTTGCACGAATCAGATGACGAGTAAAAATGACTAAAATTTCACTGCTTTTCGTTGGAAAACTTGCTAATAACTCGTTATTAGCTTCATTTCCCGCCTCAATCAGTAAAATTTTAGCCCATTTTTCTTTCGCCACTGACTCGTGCAAAGGTCTCACTTAATAATTAAGACTAGTACGCCATTTGAGGTAATCGTACGCTAATGTTACAATCAGTATTATCACTTTTAAATAAGGCTAATAGAAATGCTCATTACTCCATCAAAGCTGCGGGAAGATATTTACAATATTCTTGATTTAGTACTTGAAAATGGCGAGGTTGTTGAGATAAAACGAAAAGGGCAGATTATTAAAATAATCCCTCCGCAAAAACCCCAAAAACTTGATAAATTAGTTGCCCATACCAATGTAATTTCAGGTGATAGTGAAGATTTAGTTAGTATGGATTGGAGCAAAGAATGGAAACCATCTATTTAGATACCCATGCGGTTGTTTGGTTGTTCCAAAAAAAGTTAGAAAAATTTTCCTCTACTACGCTTGAGCTAATGGAAAATAACGAACTTCTTATTTCACCAGTGGTATTAATGGAGCTGGAATTCTTAAATGAAATCGGAAGATTAAAAGTAAAACCCATGCTAATAATTTCAGAGCTATTAAAAACAATTGGATTAAAAACGTGTGAAGAAAAGTTTTCTAAAGCAATATACGAATCCCTAGACCTAGCATGGACAAGAGACCCTTTTGATCGGCTAATCGTAGCAAATGCCTTGGTATTCAATGCGGTTTTAATAAGCAAGGATAGCAATATTTTAGAGAATTATGAGAAAGCCGTTTGGTAAGATATTTGAACTATAAAAACTCCTCTACAATATCATTCACAAACATCCAACCTTTGTTGGTTGTTTGATAATTATCACCCTCCAACTCCAATAAATCTTTATCAATTAATTTATCCACAATTGATTGAATTATAGCAAAAGGAAGTCTTGTTCTGGCTTCAAAAAGTTCCTGTGTGAATCCTTGTTTTAAGCGAATGATGTTCAAAGCAAATTCAAACTTCAAATCATTTTCCTTTAAAACTTTTGTGCTGGATCGGGCACTCCCTTGCAATGCTTTTTCCATATAATCGTTTGGATGTCGATATTTTGTATGTCGACTGATTTCACCCTCTGGCATGGTTAACTTACCGTGTGCTCCTGCACCAATCCCTAGATAATCCCCAAACTGCCAATAGTTAATATTGTGCTGACACTGCCTGTTTTTTTGTGCGTAGGCAGATATTTCATATTGATTATATCCCGCACTTTTCAATAACACTTGTCCTTGTTGTTGCATTTCCCAAAGGCTTTCATCTTTTGGTAAGACGGGGGGCTGGTGATGAAATAAGGTGTTTTCTTCAATGGTTAGCTGATACCAAGATAAGTGGGTGGGATTGCAGTTTATCGCCTGCTGTAGGTCATCCAAACCCTGCTCAATACTTTGACTTGGAAGCCCAAACATTATATCTAAATTGAAATTATCAAAGCCTGCTTTTTGGGCGATTTTAGCTGCTTTTAGTGCTTCATTTTCATCATGGATTCTGCCAAGTGCTTTTAAGTGATTAGGGTTAAAACTTTGAATTCCAATGGATAATCGATTAATTCCTGATTCACGATAGGCGCTAAATCGTTTTTGTTCAAACGTGCCAGGATTTGCTTCTAGGGTGATTTCCAAATTGGGTCGTAGCGGCAACCTTTCTCTTAGACCTCGCATGAGTTTATCAATTGCCTCGCTGGAAAATAAACT
>CAYTRF010000020.1:3230-10340 GCA_964440065.1 uncultured Cocleimonas sp.
GAGTGCCGCCACCAATAAAAATTGATTCTAAGGGTCTACCCCAGATTTGAGGCAGTTCTGATTCAAGGTCTTTTAATAGCGCATCTACATACCTATCCTCAGGTACGCCGCCCTTGCCACTTTCCCCGCTAACAGGTGCTTGATGTGAATTAAAATCGCAATAAGGACATTTTTTTACGCACCAAGGAATGTGTATATAAAGACTAAGCGGAACTGGAGTCATTAGTCCGACTCAGCTTGAGACAACTCTTCAACAAAATTACTAAGTTTTACAAAATCTTCCACGCTTAACATTTCAGCTCGTAAACTAGGGTCTATTGCTAAGCTTTCTATTTGTTCAGAGCTGATAATTTTTTTCAAGTTATTACGCAAGGTTTTGCGACGCATTGAGAATGCTTGAGTGACTAATGCAGACAAGCCTTTTTCATTTATTGCTATAACAGGCTTATTAATCCACGGTGTTAAACGAAGGATGGCTGAATCCACCTTAGGTGGTGGGTCAAAAGACTCAGGCCCCACAAAAAACAAATATTCTGTTTTGCAATAATATTGCACCATCACCGATAATCGTCCGTAAGTTTTACTACCAGACTCTGCACTAATACGTTTAACGACTTCGTTTTGAAGCATAAAATGCATGTCTTTGATTTTTGATGCTGACTCAAGTAAATGAAAGATTAAAGGGGTTGAAATATTGTAGGGTAAATTCCCAACCACACGTAGCGGCAACTTATCTGCCAGCTCATCAAAATCAAATGTTAGTGCATCGACGCTATGGATAATTAACTTTGGATTATTTCTCCCTTCTAGGCGCTTTATAACATCACGATCAATTTCTACCACATTGAGTAAATCAATATTATCCAATAATGGAAAGGTTAGTGCACCAAGACCGGGGCCAATCTCAACAAAGTTCTCAGTTGCCTTTGGATTAATTTCATAAATAAGCTTTTGGATCACATGATGATCATGTAAGAAGTGTTGTCCAAAGCGCTTTTTTGTTTTGTATTTTTGCATAGCGTAATTTAAAAAAAAGCAGGAAAAGTGGGGGGGTGTACTTCTTAGTACGTTTTTGGATAAACCAAAAAAAAGCCCCCAAAAGGGGGCTAATTATACTTATTCGTTGCCGTTCAAGCTATTTAATTTTCAACTCAACACGACGGTTTGTAGCTCGACCTGCTGCTGTCTCGTTAGTCGCTATCGGATTTTTTTCACCATAGCCAACTGCTGACAGATTTCCAGCATTAACGCCTTTTCTGATTAAATAAATCATTACGGTATTAGCACGACGTTGTGACAAGCGCTTGTTGATAGCGGCTGAGCCTTGGTAGTCCGTGTAACCTGAAACTTGAACCTTTAAATCAGACGCCTTATTTAAGGTATCTGCCGCCGCATCTAAAACCGGAAAGGATGATTGTCTTAGAGTCGCTGAGCCGACATTGAATGTAACACCTTTTAGAGTGATATTGTCTGTCGCTGTACAACCAAACTCATTCACCGTTGTTCCCGCTACTGTGTTAGCACAAAGGTCATTGGCATCGGCTACACCGTCAGTGTCTGCATCTTTGATATCTGGGCAACCTTTAGCATTAACATTACTACCAGCGGGAGATGTTGGGCATTTATCTAGCGAATTTAATATTCCATCACTATCATCATCAGCAGTAGCAGCAGTTAATTGAGTACTAAGATCAGCCTTCTTGCTGTTAAGTGAATCGTAAGCACTTTTCAGTGCCACACATTCTGCTGTTTTTGAGGTTAGCGCATTAATTTTTCTAACTTGATTTGATGAGGTGGTTTCAAGCGCAGCTGTTTTAGTAATACACGATTTTCTTTGACCATCTAAAGCTACCAGTTTCTTTTTAAGCTCATCGATAATGTTCTTATTTTGTGCGTCTTTTAAGACGGTAGAAGTTTGCAAGGAATCTAACTTGCCTAGCTTAGCTTTTAATTGAGCATTTTCATTATTACGTGCTTTATAAGCGCTTTTTAAGGCAGATAACTCTGTCGCTGATTGCCCTAGAGCAGTTAACTTCCTAGATTGCGCGCCTGCATTATTGTGTAATGTGCCCAGTTGTGATTGTAATGTTTTATTACTATCACCCAATGCCGCTACTTTATTTTTAAGAGCCATGATGATGTTTTTGCTTTGAGCGCTATTCAAAGTGGCAGCAGTGCTGTCAGATTGTAATGTTGTTAATCTGGCTTTAAGCTCAGCATTTTCATCGTTGCGCGCTTTATATGCACTTTGAAGAGCTGTTAACTCTGTTGCAGACTGACCTAATGCAGTGAGTTTTCTAGCCTGCGATCCAGCTTCCATTTCGTAAGTTCCTACTTTGGATTGCAATGTTTTATTCGAGTTATTTAACTCAATAAGCTTATGCATTAACGCTTGATTATCCGCATTCTTACTTTTATAGGCACTTTTTAACGCGACTAATTCTGCTGAAGATTGGCCAAGTACCGTTAGCTTTCGAGCTTGTGCACCTGCTTCGGCTTGTAATGTGCCAAGTTGAGACTGTAGCGTTTTATTATTATTGCCTAAACTAGCAATTTTAGCGTTAAGCGCTTCAATAATACTTTTACTCTGTGTGCTATTCATAGTTGTTGCACTAAAGTCTATTTTTACTTTTGCTAACTCAGCTTTCAATACAGCATTTTCATCATTACGTGCCTTATAAGCACTTTGTAATGCAGTAAGTTCAGTTGCTGATTGCCCAAAAGCCGTTAGTTTTCTTGCTTGTGAACCAGCTTCATTTTGAAGCGTACCAAGCTGAGACTGTAATGTTTTATTGGTGCTGTCAAGACTAGTTACCTTGGCTTTAAGTGCCTCAATAATGCTTTTGCTTTGATCATTATTAATATTTGTCACTGCATTCATTGTTTGCTGTGATGTTAATTTGGCAAGCTTGGATTCCATGAAACGATAAGCGTTATCCATCTTTGTAAAAGTAACTTTTAACTCATTATTTTCTTTTTCAAGATTCGCTACATTGGCTTTGAGTGCCGTAATAATATTCTTGCTTTGACTGCTATTAATATTAGTCACGGCTCCAATAGTTTGCTCAGATTTCAGCTTGGTCAGTTTTGATTGCATAAAACGGTAAGCATTATCCATCTTTGTGAATTTAACTTTAAGCTCGGCATTTTCTTTGGAAACAGCCGCATGACCTTGTTTCAGCTTTGCAAGATCATCAGCATAGGATAAAACCTTACCTAAGTTCTCTTCATTATTTTTCTTTACTAATTCAAGGCTAGCTATTTTTATTTGGTCTGCTTCTTGTTGCTTCGAGAGCTTTTCAATTATTATTCTTGCATCAGCCATTTGATTTTGGGCATCTTGCATTGTAAGTGTTATTTCTTCTATTTTAGCTTTAGATGCGGCGGAGGCTTGATTGTATCTACCTTGAAGTGCGTGTAATTGCTTTTGACTTTCATCATCACAAGCGACAGGGGCAACTTGTGGAGGAGGCATCATTGGTAATGATCCAGCAGGGGGCATAGCAGGCACTGGCGCTGAACCAAAAAACGGACTGGGTGGTGCCATTCTTTGCTGAGGCATTGGTATCATATTGCCACCTTGCATAGGAAATGGTGCAAAATCATTACCCATCATATTGCCCATCGGCATTCCATTAAAAGGCATCATATTATTTGGAGCGATGGGAACTGGAATACAATCACCCCACGCAATAGGAGCAGGTCCATTACCTCCCCATATCGGGCCTTGTGAACCAAAGCCCATTGCCTGTTCTGCGGTACTACTTGAAGCTATTAGCACTAAAAGACTGCTTGCTAAAAGTGTTTTGAATCGTATTTGCATGTAACTATCTCCAATCAAAATTTGTTATCCATTTCCACCGAAACCAAAGTCACGTCTAGCTGCTGCGATGGTTATGGTAAAGCCGGCAACAACATCAATAAATGACATAACGGTTAATAATAAGAAGGTCGAATTACTTTTATCACCTATCGTCCATGGAAAAATCATCCACGAAACTAAAAACGAGACAAAAACTATTGTCGACAATGTATGGTCAATAATAGAAATACTCGATGTACGAGTGGCTTTAAATATCTCAACGTAGAGTGTTATTAAACCAAGTAAGACGACAAAGTCACCCCACGTTGGTTTCCAAAAAGCACCTGATGGAAGTTCAACATAAAAAAGAACATCGTTTAACTTCTCAGGAAAATAACCTATTTGATGCAGCCCCCAAAATCCTAATAATAAAAAAAAGAATAAAGGAATAAACTTAAATATAACCATAATGATACGACTCCTTACTGAAACCGCATTCTATGACTCTATTTGCTTCCAATCAAATTTTTGAATGCTTTCAGTTACTTTCTGAATAAATGAAAGTAACAACACTATACATGATTATGTCGTCCTTCTATAAACATCATGGATTCCAGTATAGCTAATGATTTCTTATCACACATGAAATGGGTCAAAAATTAAGCGATGTTCATTCAAAATTTTAATCGCGGTAGGTTTTACCCGAAGAATGGTACTAATTGTACTGTTGTTCTGATGAGAGGCAATTCACTCTTATGGCTTGAAGTTAGATAATTATTCCCATGCTTAATAGCGTATTGAACGTAAGCGGTTTTGGCCATCAGTTCGATTCACATGAGCGATGTCCAATAAATCTATTAACTTCGTAATAAGAGAGTATACAATGAAAAACAAAGCAACTACGACTTACAAATGGGCTTACTTACCGTTTGTATTCAGTTCAGCAGCAATTTTGGCAACGTCTGTAAATGCAGCACCAGGTGGAAGCCAACAGTATCAAGAAGCCAAGCAAACTAGCCAGGCAAACTATCAGTATGTTGGTGGCAAGACTCAAGCTGGCATCGGTGTAACTGATGATGGCGATGTTACTCTTGATATCAATCAAGTTATTTCAGAAAGTAAAAACAGTAGTACTAGCGTTGGTCTTTGGGGCGAGTACGACCTTAAAGGTGACGATAAAGGTTTTGGTGGTCGCGGAGTTCAAGTTAATCACAACTGGGTTTCCCGTGATAGTGCAGGTCGCGCAAAACATGTAAACAAAGTTTTCGGCGCTTATGACCGTAATAGAGGTGGTCACGATAAAGCAACTGTCGGTTACGGACAAGAAAATGAAAATATATTCTGGGAAGGTCATGTAAGTAAAGGCCTTTCTGATAAAGTTGATAGTGGTAGAAGGACAACTTCAGGTAAGACTATCTACAACCAAGCTTATGACTATGGCGTTGGTGCTAGTGTAGGTACATTCCTTCCAGATTCAAATATTCGTGTTCGCGCAGGTTTAGATCACGAATGGGGAGAAGATTATGATGGAGAAGAAAGAGCAAAGAATACGACACTTTCTGCTGGCATCGAGAAGTTCTTCCAAGGTACTCCACACAGTATCGCTCTAGATGTTGCAGCATCTAAACGTAGTGGTGGCTTTACAGGAACTAACAGTATTGATGATGATACAGATGTAACAGGTAAACTAAGCTACCGTTATGATTTCGGTGGCGCAAGCATCTACCAACCTGATAGACGTTACCGTCGTGTACGTGTAGAGGTTCCTGGTCAAGCTACACCTCCACGTTATGCTAAGAAAGCACAATTTAAACGCGTTCAAACTTTCAAGTCTGTTCCTGTATTTGGAACTAAAACAGTTCGCACACCATTCAAGCAGCTTGTTAAAAGCACAATGGAACTCGAAGGACAAACATTCTTTAAGCTTAACAGTGCTAGCATTATTCCTTCTGCTCAGACTCGTCTTAAGCAGATCGCTGCACAAATTCGTAAGAATGGTTACAAAGGATCAATCCGTATCACAGGTAACACTTGTGGCTTAGGTAATGCAAAGTATGACCAGATTCTGTCTGAGAAACGTGCCAATGCAGTTAAAAGATTCTTAATATCACAAGGCTTTGATGCCAACCGTTTGGTTTCACGTGGCTTAGGTAAAGGTCATCCGAAATACCCTAATACTCCAAGTCAAGGCTTCAAGAATCGTCGTGTTGATATCGAATACGTTTCAGAGAAGAAAGCATTCAAAACAGGTTACAAAACTGAGCAGAAGAGAGTTCAAACAGGTACCCGTAAAGTTTCTACTGGCTTCAAGAACGTACCAGCAGGATTCAAGAATGTAATGGTTGATAGCGGTAGAGCAGGTGCTCCACGTGTTATTTGGAAGACAGAAGCAGTTGCAACGTCTCCAGCATGGGTAACTCGCGCTCTACACAATAATATTAAGCACAATACTAATGTTAATACATTCGAAACATTGGCAGAAGGTGCTGCAACACCAAATAATCTAGCACCTATTGCACTAAATGATAGCTCAACTATTCAATGTAATAACGGACCTGTAACCATTGATGTTTTAGGCAATGATTCAGACCCTGAAAATGATACTTTAACTATTGCTAGTGTTACAGATGGTCAGTTTGGTACAACAGAGATTGTTAATGGTCAGGTTGTTTACACGCCTAACCCTGGTACCAATGCTTGTGGTCAAACGGACACATTCAGTTACACAGTATCTGATGGTAATGGAAACACGAGCACAGCGAATGTAAATGTAATTATCAATGCGGAAAATAAACCGCCTATAGCAGTTGATGATTCAGCTACAACAACTTCTGGTCAACCAGTACCATTAAATACACTTGCCAATGATACTGACCCTGAGGGTGATGTTTTAACTATCATTAGTGTTCAGCAACCTGCAAACGGTACTGCTGAAGTTGTTGGTGGTCAGATCATTTACACACCAAATGCAGATTTTGTAGGTACAGAAACATTTACTTACACTATTTCTGATGGCAATGGTAATACAGCTACAGCAACTGAAACAGTTACAGTAACTGCTCCTATTAACGTAGCGCCAGTAGCTCAAGATGATTCAGCAAGTACTACCTCTGGTACCCCAGTAACATTAACAACATTATCAAATGATAGTGATGCTGATGGTGATACATTAACCATTACAAATGTTCAGAATCCAGCAAATGGTACAGCAGTCATTAGTGCAGATGGTCAAGGTATTATTTACACGCCAAATGCAGGTTTTGTAGGTACAGAAACATTCACTTACACAATATCTGATGGCAATGGTG
>CAYTRF010000021.1:0-10202 GCA_964440065.1 uncultured Cocleimonas sp.
AAAACAGGGAGAGCTCTGCATAAATTCTAGTATCGTTTTTAAACAACAAAAACGATCTATCATTCAAGCGGAGGGGTGTGCTTTTATATATAGAGACCTTTGCACGAATCAGATGACGAGTAAAAATGGTTGAGATTCCACTGCTTTTCGTTAGAAAACTTGCTAATAACCCGTTATTAGCTTCATTTTCTGCCTCAATCAGTGCAATCTCACCCGATTTTTCTTTCGTCACTGACTTCGTGCAAAGGTCTCATATAGTTAAATATGTTTGGGCTAACTAGAGTTATTCAATAGCAGCGTTACTTTACCATCTTTCACACCGACAACCACTTCTCCTGATAAAACACGGGCAAATTCATCATTAACAATAGCGCCTCGCCAGTCATCAGAAAGGCTAGCACTACCGCTTTGCACCATATTCGCGATTTGCTTTCGGGTGGCAATACCCGCAGCTGTAATGCCATTTTTCTTGGCTTGGACTTGTAGCACAATCATTAATAAGTCGATCATGGCATTTTGTGTGGGGCTTGGTTTCTTAGCTCTTGGTAGCTCGGGCCATTCTGATTCGGGCAGTGCCTTTGCTTTTTCAATTAACGTCAGCCATGTTTTATGGTATTTCTCGGTATTTGGATTTACCCCTCTAATTTCCAAAATTTGCTTTGAATTGCTCGGTTGCTGACGGGATAAATCCAATAAAATATCATCGCTAATTATCCATTTACGTGGACGATTAGATTGCTCCGCTTTTTCCTCACGCCATGCGGCTAGTTCTCTTAACACCGCAAGGTGGGAGCGCTTTAATACTTGATTGCCTCTCACTTTCTTCCATCGCTCTGTTGCATTAATAGCATAAGTCTCAGGGTTAACCGCTTTTTCAAAATCTTTTTCTAGCCATTGAAAGCGGTTGTTTGCGTTTAATTTTTCCATCATTTGAGGATAGATTTGAGCGAGGTAGCGAACATCGTCAATAGCATATTCTAATTGAGCTGATTTTAAAGGACGACGCGACCAGTCAGTACGAGATTGTGTTTTGGCAAGGCTCACGCCCAGCATATTTTCAACCAACCTTGCATAGCCCATTTGATCGCCTATGCCTAATACCGATGCAGCTACTTGGGTATCAAAAATAGGGGCAGGTACTTTTCCAGTAATTTGCAATAAAATTTCTAAATCTTGATGAGCAGCATGAAAAACTTTGGTGATTTTAGGGTCATGCAATAATGTAGTTAGCGGAGATAAATCGTTAATGGCAATAGGATCAATGCAGGCACGATGCCCATTGGCTTCGATTTGTATTAAACAAAGATTGGCGTAATAGGTTTTTTCACGAATAAATTCCGTATCTAAAGCAATCCAGTCAGTACCTTCTAATTTATTGATAAATAGGGTCAAATCTTCAAAGTTTTCTATTATTTCGAACACGTAATCTCCATAAGTCTTGGCTAAGACTTCCAAAGTTCGCACAATGGAACTTCAAATAAAAAAAACAGAATAAACCACCGCATTGAAATAAGAAAGCGAAGAGTGATAAATCGTATAAGTATTTAATTATATTATGATAATTTTCTACTTGTTGACTCATTCTTATTAAAAGAGCAACATAAGATCAATCTACAGAATTCCTCTACCGCTAGGAGGAGTAATCGTCGGGAACAGGGATGCTCCCCGAAACCGACAAATACAAAGGCCTATTCTTACGAATAGGCCTTTGTATTTGTGAAATATTCACACTTTCTCTTTTCTTACTTGATCAGCTTACCATTTAGAACTAAGCTAGTAGTTATAGCAAATACTGCTCTATAAATAAATTATTTTTATCAGGGAGATTGTCATGGTTAGTATTTCACAGCTTGATCAACAAAATAGCAAAATCACAGAGCTTTCTAGCGTATTACGTTACTTAATCGAAAATAAAGAAATGTGTAATTCTGAAGTAACCTGTGATTTATTTCTTGATTATGCCGATAGGGTTGTTGATCATTTATACCTAGAAGAAAAAGAGGTGTATCGTCATTTATTAAATCACAGTGATTCGCAAGTGAAAAACACCACTCACAATTTCTTTGAAGGTTCACTGGAAATAAAACGCGTCTTTAATCAATACCTCGGTCGTTGGTGCAAGAATAAAAAATTACGCATCACTAAACACGCTATATTCGTGCAGGAAACTCATGAAATGTTTGACCTTGTTCAAGACCGTATTAATGCCGAAACGACTATTTTATATCCATTAGTACGTGAATTTGTTAGTGATCAAATAGCTGCTTAAATATAAAAAAACAGTGAAAAGTGGGGGGGTGTACTTTTAATCTATCGCTTGAGTTTTTTATAACCCTCAATTAGTAAATCATGCATTTTCCAATCACTTTCAAGTGGAAATAAATCCACGCCCTCAATAAGCAACAGGGCATCACTCAACGTCTTTTCACCATAAAGCTTTTTTAAAGATTCACCATAGTGACTCATGCCATCTAATTGCATCAGTGTATGGATACATTGGTATGTTTTTAAACGCTGTGAATCAATTTGCTTGAAATGCATTAACCATTCACAACCTTCCTGAACTCGCTCGCTATCCTGTGCTTTTAATGCCAAAAGGGTTATCAATTCAGCAATGCGTAAATCTGCAAAAATACTGCCTTGATCTGCTGGCAAACCAATCAATGCAGCGACAGGATGTTGATCATCAAAGTTAATGTCTTCAATTTTCTCTATTAAGTCTTCACAGTCTTTTGCGGTTTTATTGGATGCGAGTATCAGATCACGTAGGTCCATTCCCGTATTATTATTCTCCCAAACTAAATCATCAGCAGGGTAAATCTCAGACATACCCGGCACTAGAATACGACAGGCATAAACACCAAGTTCTTCGTAATCTGATATATAAATATCATTACCTTCTTCGTGAATTCGATCACAAAGCCAGTTAAATTCATCTTCTGTTTTTTCTAAAATTGAATCTGATCCCCAATCAGAAAACTCATAATCAGGTTTCTGCTTTAAATACTCCCAACTAATAATTCCGCTGGAATCAATAAAGTGTGTTTCTAAATTCTGTGGGCTAGCAATTTCATCAAGGTCAAACCCCGCTTCAGCAAAGCCATCTAAAGCATCTAAGCCACGACCTTGTAATAGCTCAGTTAACGCACGCTCTAATGCAACTTCAAATTTAGGATGCGCCCCAAAACTGGCGTAAACGCCTTGGTTATTTGGGTTCAATAATGTCACCACCATCACAGGGTAACGCCCACCTAAGGATGCATCCTGAACCAATAGGGGATAGCCAGCTTCTTCTAACTCTTTAATGCCTGCTTGAATGCTAGGGTAGCGTGCGAGTACGTCATCAGGAACATTAGGTAAACAAGTACCATCTGCAATTATCTTAAACTTCACGTACCGTTCAAATATCTCTGACAACGCTTGAACTCGTGCCTCAGCAGGCGTATTGCCTGCCGACATGCCATTGCTAACATAAAGATTTCCAATAACATTGACTGGGAAGTAAGTGCTTTTATTGGTTCGCACACAATCATAAGGAAGACAGCAAATCCCCCTTTCACGATTGTATGAATTGACATCAATTAAGGTGCTGGCATTTAGCTCACCATCAGGATTATAAAAGTCCTGAAGCTCATCATTTAATACACCATCAGGCCATGAACCATTGTCATTCGCAGCAAACCACTTCTCATTTTCATAATGAACTGACTTGCTATTGGCGACTTCATCCCCAAGGTAGTAATCAGCCCAGAAATAATGGGTGGATAAGCGCTCGAAGAACTCCCCCAATGCGCTGGCAAGTGCGGCTTTTTTAGAAGCTCCTTTGCCATTAGTGAAGAGCAACTTACAATCACGATCACGAATATGTACGGACCACACATTAGCAATTGGGTTGAGCCAAGATTGCTCGATAATAGTAAAGCCAATGGCTGATAATTTTTGTTGCATTGAAGATATCGAGTCTTCAAGTGCCGCATCTTTTCCTAGGATATGTGTTTGTGTTGGCATAGTGTTGTCTTTTAATTAGGAGTGTTTCAAGAATATAGGATAGTAGTAAACTATACTATCAATATGCTTTGTTTAAGCCAGAATATGAAGAGTTTTAACGAATGAATAATCAAGCTACAGCAAGCGAAGGTAAATCACTTAAACCATTTTTTTTCTTGGGTATCATTGTATTAATACTTGCTGGATTATGGGGTTTTTCTTCTTATCAAAAAAGTCAGGCGAGCAGTATTTCACCACAACAAAAAAATGCATTTGATAAACAGCAAACAATGTTATTAAGTCAAGAAGATGTAATAAATACAAACTGGTTGCATACACTCAATCCTTTGGTAAAAGACGTACAAGGGCGATTACTTTGGAGCACTCAAAAACAACAGGGCTTGAGCACTTTTAAAAGTTTACCCAAAGTAAAAGCCAATCAAAGTTACCATTTATATTTATATGATCTTGGATCAAAAAACAATAAAGCAATCGAAGTGGCCGTTTTAAAACCAAAAACATCAGGGCTTTATGAAACTAGTTTTAAGCCAGAAATAGAAATTAATTCCCCTTTAAAGTTTGAGTTAATCTTAAAAGAAGAAGGAGGAGAGGATGCGGGGCAACCATTGTTATTTGCTCAGCCTTAGCGTTTATGTTTCCTGCTTATTTAGAAACATAGCATCCCCATAACTAAAAAAGCGATATTTTTTTTGTATGGCATGTTGATAAGCTGACATAATATTTTCATACCCAGAGAATGCTGAAACTAACATCAGTAGGGTTGATTCAGATAAGTGGAAATTAGTAATCATATTATCCACGACATGAAAGGTGTAACCAGGCGTAATAAACAGACGTGTGTCACCTGTAAAAGGCTGAAGCTTCCCTGTCTCTTTCGCCGCTGATTCCAAACTACGTACACTCGTCGTACCCACCGCTACAACTTTTCCGCCTCTAGCTTTACAAGCTTCAACCGCATCGCAAACGCTTTGATCTACTTCAACCCATTCAGCATGCATTATATGATCATCAAGGTTTTCAACACTGACGGGTAAAAATGTTCCTGCTCCCACATGAAGTGTTACTTGCGCTGTTGCCACGCCTTTATTTTTTAAAGCTTCTAATAACTCATCGGTAAAGTGTAGTCCCGCAGTTGGTGCAGCTACAGCACCTTCTTTTGTCGCAAAAACAGTTTGATAGCGTTCTCTGTCATCTTCGGTATCGGCGCGCTCAATATAAGGGGGAAGCGGAATATGCCCATATTCTTCAAGTAAAGTTAGAACATTGCGATCATTTAAAAACTTAATTTCAAACAAGCGACCTTCGCGACCTAAAACCTCTGCGGTTATATGGCCTTCTAAGAGCAGTTTGCCCCCAGCTTTTGGCGATTTATTTGCACGCACATGAGCAAGAATACGATGCTCATCCAGCACACGTTCAACCATTACCTCAATTTTTCCACCACTTTCTTTTTGACCTTGTAAACGAGCGGGAATAACGCGGGTATTATTAAAAATGAGTAAATCTTTTTCAGCGATTAAATCTAAAATGTCGGAGAAAACTCTATCTTGTATTTTTGCAGGCGTGGTTTGGCTATCAAGGTGCAATAGGCGACTTGATGCACGTTCTGTTAAAGCTTCTTGGGCGATAAGTCCGGGAGGGAGTTCGTAACTAAAATCACTTAATTTCATAGGGCTAGAAATCAGAGAAAAGTAAAATGGTACCAGTGGGCGGACTCGAACCGCCACGCCCGAAGGCGGGGGATTTTGAATCCCCTTTGTCTACCAATTCCAACACACTGGCAAAGATGTATAGGAAGCGGATTCTACATCTATTTATTTACTAATAAAAGTACACCCCCCCACTTTTCGCTGTTTTTTTGAAGCAGAGAGAGGTAAAGGCTGAATATCACCCTAAATTTTAGCTTTTATAGCTTCACCCATATCAGTCAATGCACGAACCACTTCAACACCAGCGGCTTCTAGTGCCGCAATTTTTTGTTCCGCGGTGCCTTTACCACCTGCGATAATTGCACCTGCATGTCCCATGCGTTTTCCAGCAGGCGCTGTGACACCAGCAATATAAGCGACGACGGGTTTGCTCACATGCGCTTTAATGTACTCTGCCGCATCTTCTTCTGCGCTCCCGCCTATCTCGCCGACCATGATAATGCCTTCGGTTTGCGGGTCATCATTAAAGAGTTTTAAACAATCGACAAAGTTCATACCTTGGATTGGGTCACCACCAATGCCTATACAGGTTGATTGTCCTAATCCTGCAAGAGTTGTCTGGTGTACAGCTTCGTAAGTTAATGTGCCTGAACGCGAGACAATGCCTATCTTGCCAACTTGATGAATTGAGCCTGGCATAATACCGATTTTACATTCACCTGGGGTAATAATACCAGGGCAGTTGGGGCCAATTAAATAGGTATCTGGGTAGTTGGTTACTAAGCTTGCTTTTACTTTAAGCATGTCTAAAACAGGAATGCCTTCGGTGATACAGGCGATTATTTTAATGCCTGCACTGGCTGCTTCTAAAATAGCATCTGCGGCTAAAGGTGGCGGAACAAAAATCATGCTGGCATCAGCGCCTGTTGCTTTTACAGCTTCTGCTACGGTATTAAAGACGGGTTGATCTAAATGCGTTTGACCGCCTTTTCCTGGAGTAACACCGCCGACAATTTGTGTGCCGTATTCGATGGCTTGCTCGGCGTGGAATGTGCCTTGTTGGCCTGTGAAGCCCTGCACAATAACTTTGGTGTTTTTATCAATTAATACGCTCATTAGCTATTATCTCCTGCAACGGCCACTATTTTATCTGCGGCATCTACTAAGGTTTCTGCTGCAATAATATTCATGCCACTATTTGCTAGGAGCTCACGTCCTTCTGGCGCGTTTGTGCCTTCTAGTCTAACCACGACAGGGACACTGACATGCACTTCATCAACCGCTTGAATAATACCTTGGGCGATTAAATCACAGCGCACGATTCCACCGAAAATATTCACTAAAATACCTTTTACTGCGGGGTCAGAAAGTATGATTTTAAATGCCTCCGCCACACGGTCAGCCGTTGCTCCGCCACCTACGTCGAGGAAATTAGCGGGTTCACCACCGTGTAACTTTATTAAATCCATGGTTGCCATCGCCAAGCCTGCACCATTAACCATGCAACCTATATCGCCATCAAGGTGAATGTAGTTAAGCTCAAACTCTGCCGCCTTTGATTCACGTTCATCTTCTTGTGTAATATCACGCATTTTAACAAGTTCAGGGTGACGATAAAGCGCATTGTCATCAAAATTTATTTTGGCATCGAGTGCCATCAAATCACCTTCGGCAGTAACCACTAATGGGTTTATTTCCATTAAAGAAGCATCTTTTTCTACAAATAGCTTAATCAATGAATCTAGTATTCCCGTGAATTGCCGAATTTGCTTTCCTTCAAGGCCTAGTGCAAAGGCAATATTTCGAGCGATATGTGGCTGAAAACCAGCAATTGGATCAATCGTCTCGGTTAAGATTTTTTCAGGTGTTTTCTCAGCAACCTCTTCGATATTCATGCCACCTTCAGTAGAGGCCATAATGGTAATGCGGCGGCTGGCACGATCAATCACTAAGCTTAGATACAACTCATTGGCAATATCCGTGAGTGATTCAATCAATAAGGTATTAATCGGCATACCCTGTGCATCGGTTTGATGCGTCACTAAGGATTGCCCTAGCATTTTGTTTGCTGCATCTTTGGCTTCTGATAAACTTTTGGTGATTTTTACACCACCTGCTTTTCCCCTTCCACCTGCGTGAACTTGTGCTTTTACAGCCCAACCTTGTCCACCCAGTTTTTTTGTCGCAGGTTCTAATTCATCAAGTGATTTAATGGCAATGCCCTGTGGAACGGCAATTTTATAATCCGCAAATAATTGTTTGGACTGGTATTCATGGAGGTTCATTGATTTGGACTCTTTGGCTAGTTGTTTATTCGAATATAGACGAGATTTTTGCTAATAACCGATTAATTAATGAAAGTTAGGGTAAAAAAGCACACCCCCCCACTTTTACTCATTATATTCGCCCTACGGGTAGTCGTCGCTATCGCTCCAACATTATCTCGTTTTACTCGGTTCGATATTTTTTGTAAATTTTACACGCTGATATGAGTATAATCTTACTTATTCCTCTAAAAATATGGATTTTTCTATGATTGGTCGCTTTTTATTTGTTCTCGTTCTGCTGGCAGTCAGCTTCTATGGTGTAAAATTACTCAGAGAAAAGCTGGGTGAATCGTTAAAAAAATTAAAAAAGGATTCTTCTACTGAGAAAATTAACAGTAATAAAATGGTTAAGTGCCTGCATTGTGGGTTACATATTCCAGAAGAAGAAGCTATAAAACAAGGGGATAAAGTATTTTGCAGTTTGGAGCACGCAAAGGAGGGGCTATAGAATCGGATGGGATTTTTCCTGTTCCAGATATTGTTGTAAGTTCCGACCCATGGAGCCCACTCCAGTTATATAGTGTCTACCGCCTAATTCTTGCAGGCATATTATTAATCTTAGGTTTTGCAGATATATCAACGATTCGTTTAGGTGTTTTTGATAAAGACCTGTACTCATTTGTGACTAATGCCTACGTTATAATCACAGTTTTAGGGGTTTTTACAACCCATTTTAGACAGCCAAGTTTTACTACTCAGCTTTATTTTCTTTCTTTGACTGATATTGCTTTATTATTAAGCATTGTTTATTCCAGCAGTGGCCTTAATTCAGGTTTGGGTATATTAATTTTACTTCCCGTGTTGCTGCCTAATATTTTAAAGCCTGGTCAAATTTCACTATTTCTCTCTGCTCTTACCGTCATCTTCTTGCTTTCTATTAATGTCTTAATGGTAAATAAGGGCAATAATCATTCGTTTGAAATGTTTCAAACGGGAGTATTGTCCTTATTTATTATGGTAGTGTCTTGGCTAGCAGGAAGTTGGTTTGAGAAAGCCTCCATCACTGCCGAATTAGCAAAGCGTAGAGGCATTGATCTTGCTAATTTATCTCAGCTTAATCAATCCATTTTAGATCAATTACAAACGGGAATAATCGTACTGGATCAAAGTGCTAATATCCGTCATCTAAATCCCACGGCATGGGACATGATGGGGCAACCAGAGGATTGGCGCAATCAAACATTAAAAGAATTTGCGCCCGAACTAAATACTCATCTACGTTATTGGATGGATAATGTAGCACCAAAGGTGGTGAGTTATGATATTAAACATTGGAAAACCACTGAATTTACTATGCGCCTTTCTCAACTGGGTGTAAAAAACAAAGGCGTGGTTTTAATGTATCTTGAAGATACCCGTCTACAACGCGAGAAACAGCAAGATGTAAAAATGGCATCCTTAGGGCAGCTAACGGCAAATATTGCACATGAAATACGTAATCCTTTAGGGGCAATTAGTCATGCAGCGCAGTTACTTTCCGAATCTACGTCATTAGATAAAGCAGATGAGCGTATGCTCCAAATCATTCAATCCAACTCTAAACGAATGAATGGCACCATTGAAAGCGTATTAAATTTATCTCGAAAAAGTAATCCTAATCGCGAAAATATCCAGTTAAAGCATTGGCTAAATAACTTCGTAGATGATTTTGTAGAGCAATCATCCTTAAATAAAAGCCAGATATCTTTATTTATGGATGTTCCCAATGCCACCATACAGTTTGATCCTATGCATTTGCATCAAGTGATGTGGAACCTTTGTCGTAATGCAGAAAAATATGCTCATAATAATACTGCAGACCTGCATATTGACATTCAGGGTTCACATCCATCCCATACCAGAGATATTATGTTGAATATTATTGATAATGGTCGGGGAATCCCTGAAAAGAATATCGATCGTCTATTTGAACCGTTTTTCACCACCAGCACTAAGGGAGAAGGTACGGGTTTAGGCTTGTTTATGGCTCGGGAATTATGCCTAAGTAATGGCTCAATATTGGAATTTGTGAAGTTACCATCTGGCGGAAGTTGCTTTAGATTGGTTTTTTCACAGTCTAAACTAGAGACACCGCGGTAATATAAGAAATTAGAAAACAACAAAAATAATAAAAATACAGAGTATAAAAATGACACAACGCGTTTTAGTAATTGATGATGAACCTGATATTCGTGAGCTACTTGAGCTTACCTTATTAAGAATGGGGCTTGAAACAGCC
>CAYTRF010000022.1:0-10142 GCA_964440065.1 uncultured Cocleimonas sp.
GCTACTTTGGCTACATCACATATTTTGTGGTCAGAGGGCTTATTAGATAAGAGTCAACCTGCTTTATTTGACACTAGAAGTGGTCGGCTTGAAGTCAATTTAAACGGATCACAAATGATTATGAATTTCCCCAGTGATGAGGTAACGCCATGTAAAGAACCTATTGGCTTAGAAATGGCGTTGGGATGTCCTGTTATAGCAACATATAATGCAGGACAAGATTTATTGGTAGAAGTTAAGGATGAGCAAGTAGTAGCTGACTTACAGCCTTCATTTCAGCAACTCTCTCTTCTTCCCGTTCGTTGCACCATTGTGACGGCTCAGGGAAGACATGCCGATTTTGTCTCTCGTGTTTTCGGGCCGCAAGTAGGTATTGATGAAGACCCTGTGACGGGATCGACGCATTGTTCGCTAACACCATTTTGGGCAACGCGTTTAGGCAAAAAGAAAATGAAAGCGTTACAACTATCTGAACGTGGTGGTGCTTTATCGGTGGAGTTATTGGGTGATAGAGTGAATGTTTCGGGCGAAGCAGTGACGGTGTTTAAAGGTAAATTGTGTGAGTGATATTTCTCAGTAGGAAAGTAATTAAATATGAATCATTTATTATCAAAACGAATTAAAAGTGTTTCTGAGTCTTTTATCCGGAAAATTTTAAAAGTATCAAATCAGCCTGAGGTCATTTCATTTGCAGGTGGTTTACCCAATGCCGACTTGTTCCCGATTAAAGCGATTGAAAATGCTTGTAGAAAAGTGCTACAAAATAACGGCAAACAAGCATTGCAATATGCCAGTTCAGAAGGTGATACACAACTTAGAGAATGGATTGCGACACGTTATCAAGAAAAACAGGGTGTTAGTGTATCGCCAGATAATATTTTAATCACAAATGGCTCACAGCAAGCACTGGACTTATTAGGTAAAGTTTTATTGGACGATGACGATTCAGTAGCAATAGAAAACCCAGGCTATCTAGGTGCCATTCAATCGTTCTCTTTGTATCAACCCAAAATGCATCCTGTATCATTACAACAGGATGGTTTAAATATTGATGAGTTAAGCGCTGTACTGTCCAAGCATAAACCCAAGCTACTTTACACAGTGCCGAACTTTCAAAATCCAACAGGAATTTCTTACTCGCAAGAAAATAGAGAAGCGGTTGCCAGTGCGATGGCAAAAACAGATTCATTGTTAATTCAAGATGATCCTTATGGCGAATTACGTTTTTCGGGTGAGCCAAAATCAAACTTTTATGAATTATTACCAGAGCAAACAATATTGTTGGGTTCATTCTCTAAAGTGATTGTACCGTCATTTAGGTTGGGCTGGATAGTTGCACCCGACTGGTTAGTTAAGCCTTTGGTAATCGCAAAACAAGCCGCTGATTTACACACCAATTACTTTTCACAGCAAGTCATTGTTCAGTTCTTAGAAGATAATTCCCTGGATGAACATATCGAAAAAATCCGATCTTTTTATTCGGAACAAAAGCAAACCATGTTGGATTCTATCGCAGAATATTTTCCTAAAGGCGTACGTGTCGCTGCATCTGAGGGCGGCATGTTTTTATGGGTGACATTGCCAAAAGAAATGTCAGCAATGACGCTGTTTGATTTGGCGATAAAAGAGAAAGTTGCCTTTGTGCCAGGTGAACCTTTCATGCTTGAAACAGAGCAAGGAATCATAAAAAATACTTTGCGCTTAAGCTATGTAACCGTAGATAGTGAAAGAATAAAAGAATTCGCACATATAAAAGAAGGTATTAAACGACTTGGGGGTTGTATTACTCATTATTGTAATTAAATAAGCTAACTTGTAAAAAAAGCATGAAAAGTGGGGGGGTGTACTTTTTAAGTAAGGTATATATGTTAAGCTAGCGACACTTTAAAAACCTCTCGATACTATCTAAATAATGAGTCAAGCCTTACGTGTACCAGCGTCTAAGCATGGTATAAACCCTAGAGAAATTGATAAAAAAGCACGTTCAATCTTGCAAGCCTTAACAGGTGCTGGATACGAGGCTTATCTTGTCGGCGGAGCGGTTCGTGATCTGATTTTAGGCTTACATCCCAAAGATTTTGATATTGCCACCAGCGCGACACCTGAACAAGTAAAAGAAGTGTTGCCATCGACACGGATTATCGGGCGTCGCTTTCGCTTAGCGCACGTTCATTTTGGTTATTTATATTATGAGGTGGCAACTTTTCGTGCACCACATGATAAATCGGACGATGGTCAAACAGGACATGAAGGTCGGATTATCCATGATAATGTCTATGGCTCACTCGAAGAAGATGCAGTACGCCGTGATTTCACCATCAATGCACTTTTCTATGATTTAGAAACAAGCGAAGTAATTGATTTTGTAGGTGGCATGAAAGACTTAGATAATCGTCAGCTGCGAATGATAGGTGATCCAGAAACGCGCTATCGTGAAGACCCTGTTCGGATGATTCGCGCCGTTAGGTTTTCAGTAAAACTGGATTTGAAAATAGAGCCAAAAACTGAAAAACCGATTAACGATTTGTATCATTTATTAGGCAATATTGCGCCTGCAAGATTGTTTGAAGAAGTGTTAAAACTTTTCCATAGCGGTAATGCTTGGGCAATGCTTGAAAAACTACGGGAATATAAACTGTTTGGTTTATTATTTCCTATATCTGAGGAAAGTTTAAAAAATGACGATGATGGGAAATATACTAAGCTTGTTAAACTAGCCTTAGCCAATACCGATAAACGCATTAAGGCAGGTAAGCCTGTCACACCTGCATTTTTATTTGCTGTGTTGCTTTGGAAAAAAGCCAATGATGCAGCTGAAATGTATTGTGAGCTTGGAAATCCCGCTCTCCAATCGATTCATATGGCGGCGAGTGATACTTTCTCGGAACAGGTAAAAAGCATTTCTGTGCCGCGTCGCTTTAGCAATATGACGCGTGAAATTTGGACGATGCAGGGACGTTTTCAGTTTAAGAATCACCGTCGTGTGATTAACTTTATTGAAAATAGACGTTTTCGCGCAGCTTATGATTTTATGTGTTTGCGGGCAGCAGCAGGTGAGCTATCTGAAACGGAATGCGAGTGGTGGACATTAATCCAAGAAGCCAGTGCTGGTGAAAAATTAACCATGTGTCAAGCGATTACACCGCATAAAAATAAAGGCAGTAGAAATAAAAAGCGTCGCAAGAAGAATTAGTAAATGTGTAAACAAGCTAGGATGACTGAATGTTATGTTGCTTTGGGGAGTAACCTAGGTGATTCACTTGTTTATTTAGAAAAAGCCGGTAGTGCTTTGAAAGTACATACTCATATAAAAAACTTAGTCATTTCTCAAATTTATCAAAGCAAGCCTCATGGCCCCAAAGATCAGCCTGACTATTTTAATGCGGCAGTTAGATTTTACACATCCTTAAAAGCAGAAGTGTTACTTGATCTTCTCCAAAAAATAGAAAATGATAATAAAAGGGTAAGAGAAAATGTAGCCCGCTGGGGGGCGCGAACCCTTGATCTGGATTTATTATTTTATGGTGATGAGATTATTAAAACCAAGCGATTAACAGTACCACACCCACGAATCTGTGAGCGTGCCTTTGTGTTGCTTCCATTGCATGATTTAGGTGCAGACTTGAAAAACTTTGACAAAACCACCATAAAAGAATGTATAGAAGGTTTATCTATTGATAACCTAAACGATATCAAGGAATTGTAGATGACAACTAGCCGAGTTACCGTAAAAACACTTCGTCAGATGAAAGCGGACGGCAAGAAAATTGTATCTTTAACCGCCTATGATGCCAGTTTTGCACGCGTTATTGATGAGCAGGGTGTCGATGTGATTTTGGTCGGTGATTCACTTGGGATGGTTATGCAAGGGCATGATTCGACGGTTTTTGTTACTGTTGACGATATTATCTATCACGCCAAATCAGTAGCGCCGCAGTGCAAGCGCGCTATGGTAATGGCTGATTTGCCTTTTATGAGCTATACCAATCCTAAAAAGGCCATTAACAACGCAGCGCGGTTAATGCAAGAAGGGCAGGCGCATATCGTTAAGTTAGAAGGTGGTGAAGCACAACTAAATACGGTAAAACACATGACGCGTCACGGTGTTCCAGTTTGTGCACATTTAGGATTAACACCACAAACAGTGCATAAGCTGGGTGGCTATCGTGTTCAAGGTCGTGATAAATTGGTAGCTAAACAAATGTTATCTGATGCTTTAGCATTACAAGATGCAGGTGCCGATGCGGTCGTTTTGGAATGCGTTCCTGTCGATTTGGCAGAGCAACTAACTAAGGAGTTAGAAATACCAACCATTGGTATCGGCGCAGGCAGAGTCTGTGATGGACAGGTTTTGGTCCTACAAGATATGATTGGAATATCTTCACTTGCACCTAAATTTTCGGCAAACTTCTTATTGGATGGTAGAAATATTCCCGAGGCAGTTGCAGCTTACGTTAATGATGTGCGTGCTGGTGCTTTCCCTACAGATGAGCAGTGTTTCTTTTAGTAGAATGAGGCCTTTGCACGAATCAGGTGACGAGTAAAAATGGTTGAAATTCCACTGCTTTTCGTTAGAAAACTTGCTAATAACCCGTTATTAGCTTTATTTTCTGCCTCAATCAGTGAAATTTCACTCGGTTTTTCTTTCGCGACTGACTCGTGCAAAGGTCTCAAAGTACATTTTAACGTATAATTTTCATTAAAACTTACACTGGCGCTTAAATCAGAACTTCCTAAATGGATTTCCTCAACCTTTTCTCTCTAACCCAGTTAGTGTTTATTGCCTTAATCTTTGTTTGGACGGGATTTGTACGTTCAGGAATTGGTTTTGGTGGGGCAGCACTGGGTTTACCACTGTTATTGCTTGTTGATGGCAATCCATTGGTTTTTCTACCTATTATTGGTACGCATCTCTTATTTTTCACATTTCTAACTATTTCCAGTCGAAAGCATAATATCAATTGGCCCGTTGTCACGAAGGTCATGTTAGTTATTTTCTTACCGAAGGTTGCAGGATTAGTGGGTTTATTTAATTTTCCTAATTATTGGCTGGTCATTGCCGTTTTTTCAATTACGTTATTTTATGGCATTACTTGGGTTTTTAATTACGCCATTAAAAGCCAATCAAAAGCTGTTGATGCAGCTTTACTGGCACTGGGCGGATATGTCAGTGGTACTTCATTGACAGGTGCACCTTTGATTGCTGCGGTGGTATCACGTCACGTTAAAAAAACGGAATTGCGTGAAACGTTATTTGTTTTATGGATAGTATTAGTATCCATGAAAATGAGTGCTTTTGTTATTTATGAAGTGGACTTGCAATGGCAACTGAGTTTATTACTGCTACCCTTTGCGGGCATTGGTCACTATATTGGTTTAAAAGCTCACGATTATTTTGTTAATTCAGATAGTTCTTTGTTTCATCGCTTTTTAGGGTTTTCATTAATAATAGTTTCCTTGGCAGGACTATTTAAGTATATTTCTGAGCATTAATGAGACAAGTAATGAAACAAGTAATGAAAGTAACTATAAATAAAAAACTCCAATAAACAGATGAATTCAAATATAGTTGCGATTCATCATGCAAGTTTAATTATCTCAAATGTGGATAATTCAAAATATTTCTACTGTAATATTTTAGGTCTAGAGTGTGATTTATCCCGACCCAAAATGACATTTGATGGTTTGTGGTTAAATATAAATGGGAATCAACAAATACATTTATTGTGTTTGGATAATCCAGATCCACAGGAAAGACCTAAACATGGCGGGCGTGATAGACACACCGCATTTAGCGTTAAAGATATTTCTTTCCTACGTAAACGTCTGGATGAACATCAAATAGCATATACAATGAGTCAGTCAGGTCGAACCGCACTGTTTTTTAGAGACCCTGATGGTAATACGCTTGAAATGATTCAGGCTTGAATAGGAAGAGATATTTCCAATAGGGTAGTAGGATATGGCAACAGCAATGGTGGCAGAGGCGGATAAAAAAAGTGATTTTAATTTAACCTACACCAGTAAGTTTGTTGGTATTTTAAGGTGGCCTCAACTAGATGACTTATGGCAGGTCGTAAAGAACGATAATTCGGATTGGTTTATCTATGAGGTCGGTAATGAGCCTCCTCAAGAACCTGTTGTTGATGAGAAGGTAGATCAGTTTATTGATGAAATTGATACGTTACTTCGTCAGGAACATGATGAGGACTATTGTGGTATTGTTTATACTGATAGCCTTGATAAACCTACTTTAATAAAAGTATTCGATCCTAATAATCTTGGCACGTCGTGCAGTATAGCCGATAAAGGTCCTTTACCAGGTTGGGTTATCAGTAAGATGAAGCCCGATGACTTGTTAGCTGTAATGAAACCAACAGCAAATCGAAGACGTTGGTGGCAAAAAATATTTACCAAATAAATTTTTAAACACAAATAACAAAAATGAAAAAAATTCTACTAGTAGTAACTGTTATATCAGGTTTGTTGATGGGAGGTTACTTCCTTCTTCCTCAAGAAAAGTTAAATAACTTATCGCAGTATTTGCCTGCTCCGTTTCCAACATTGCTTGGTATAAGTGGTGCTGTTAATGACTCTCAAAGTAGTTCAGTTGCTACCAATAGCACTTCAAAGAATATTTCTCAGCCTGTTTCTCGTCCTACTTTTGAACCCATACCTAAGCCCGTAAAGGTTGCAGTAACGTCAGTAATAAAATCTCCTGACTCTCAAAGTCGGGAATCTGTTACCTCAGCAACTAAGGAAGATGAAAAGACAGTTGGTAAAAATAACAAAACTGTCAAGAAGGTTCCTCCTCAAAAGCTTATAGAGACTAAAATACTTATTAACGATTCACCAGAAGTTACCAAAATAAAAAAGCGCTTAGTAAAAGTACAAAATAGAATTAAGAACTTTGATGATAAAAATACCTCTTTGAAAGAACGTTTTGATAAAATTATCAAAGAGAATAGAGCGTTAGCTCTGGAGATGAAAAAAATTAATGATCAGATAAAACAAGCACAGTAATAGTTTAGAGCTTTATTAAAATAGTTTCGTTTATTAGCAAGAGTAAATAGACACTCTTGCTCTTTTTCAAGTAGAATATGCCCTCAGAGTAGCTGCTCCCAGTTACCTTAAAAAATATCGCGGGATGGTTCCAATATTGGATACCATCCCGTTTTGTGTGTGACCCCCCAAAATACCCCCAGTGGCGGAGGAAAAGCTTTGAAAAAGAGCGCAATTCTCGTACTTGAAGATGGAACTGTATTCCAAGGTAAATCTATTGGTTTCCAAGGATCTAGTGTTGGAGAAGTTGTATTTAATACTGCTTTAACTGGCTATCAAGAAATCCTAACAGACCCTTCTTATGCTCAACAAATCGTTACTTTAACGTATCCACATATCGGTAATGTAGGAACAAATGAAGAGGATGAAGAAGCGGATACTATTTTCTCAGCGGGTCTAGTCGTTAAGGATGTTCCTAGCTTAGTCAGTAACTGGCGTTCTACCGAATCATTACCAGATTATCTAAAGCGTAAAAAAGTGGTAGCAATCGCTGATATTGATACCCGTCGCTTAACTCGAATTCTTCGTGAGAAAGGAGCGCAACGTGGTTGTATTGTTGCAGTAGCAGAGGATAAAAGTGTTGATGAGGCTAGTATCGAAACGGCAAAAATTGCCATTGAAAAATTCCCAGGTCTAAAAGGTACTGACCTTGCTAAAGTGGTATCAACTAAAAAACAATACACTTGGAATGAAGGAACATGGGACCTTGATCCTCAAGTTACCTATACTCTTGCTGAGAATGATGCCGAATTTAAGGTTGTCGCTTATGATTTTGGTATAAAGAAAAACATCTTACGCATGTTGGTCGATCGTGGCTGTCACGTGACTGTAGTGCCAGCGCAAACAGCTGCTGCTGATGTGCTAGCAATGAAGCCTGATGGTGTATTCCTATCCAATGGTCCCGGTGATCCTGAGCCGTGTGACTATGCAATCAGTGCAATTCAAAGCATTCTAGAAAATAAACTACCGACTTTTGGAATTTGTCTAGGTCATCAGCTATTAGGTTTGGCTAGTGGAGCATCGACTATTAAAATGAAATTTGGACACCATGGTGCGAATCATCCTGTACAAAATTTAGAAACTATGAAAGTCGCTATTACCAGCCAAAATCACGGCTTTGCTGTGGATGAAAAGTCACTACCCAGTAATTTAGTGCCAACTCATCGCTCACTTTTTGATGGTTCATTACAAGGCGTTAAGCGCACCGATGTCCCTGCTTATAGTTTCCAAGGTCATCCAGAAGCTAGCCCTGGACCACATGATATTGCCCCAATTTTCGATGATTTTATTAAACTGATGGCGCAAGCTAAAAATATGCAGGAGGCACGTTGATATGCCAAAGCGTACCGACATAAAAAGCATCCTTATTATTGGCGCGGGTCCGATTATTATCGGACAAGCCTGCGAGTTTGATTACTCAGGGGCGCAAGCTTGTAAAGCATTACGCGAAGAAGGCTACCGCGTTATCTTGGTAAACTCTAATCCCGCTACCATAATGACTGATCCAGAAATGGCAGATGCAACCTACATCGAGCCAATTGAATGGAAAACGGTTGAAAGAATCATAGAAAAAGAGCGTCCCGATGTTTTACTACCCACTATGGGTGGTCAAACTGCATTGAACTGCGCGCTTGACCTTGATCGTGAAGGTGTCTTAGAGAAATACGGTATCGAAATGATCGGTGCTAAAAAAGAAGCTATTGATATGGCGGAAGACCGTGAAAAATTCCGTGTAGCAATGGAAGAAATCGGTCTTAACTCAGCGCGCTCTGGTGTGGCTCATAGTATGGAAGAGGCACGTCAAATCCAAAAAGGTTTAGGTTTTCCTACTATCATTCGCCCCTCATTTACCATGGGTGGATCAGGTGGTGGTATTGCCTATAATATGGACGAATTTGAAGAGATCGTGGCTCGTGGTCTTGATTTCTCACCAACAACGGAAGTATTGCTTGAAGAATCTTTGCTCGGTTGGAAAGAGTATGAAATGGAAGTGGTTCGTGATACTAATGATAACTGTATCATTATTTGTTCGATTGAAAATCTTGATCCTATGGGCATCCATACAGGTGACTCTATTACCGTTGCACCTGCACAAACGCTGACCGATAAAGAGTATCAACTGTTGCGTAATGCTTCTTTACAGATTTTGCGTAAAATCGGAGTAGAGACAGGGGGTTCAAATGTTCAAATGTCGATTAACCCGAAAGATGGACGCATGGTTATTATTGAAATGAACCCGCGAGTATCACGCTCATCGGCATTAGCATCTAAAGCGACAGGTTTCCCCATTGCGAAAATTGCCGCTAAATTAGCGGTGGGTTATACCTTAGATGAATTACAAAACGATATTACGGGTGGGGCGACTCCAGCATCATTTGAGCCATCAATAGATTATGTTGTAACAAAAATTCCTCGTTTTACGTTTGAGAAATTCCCCAAAGCTGACTCGCGCTTAACGACGCAGATGAAGTCGGTGGGTGAAGTAATGGCGATGGGTCGTACTTTTCAAGAGTCTTTCCAAAAAGCATTGCGCGGCATGGAAACAGATATAGATGGATTAGACGAGCGTGTTGATCTCAATGATCCTGATGCTAAAGATATTATGCGTCGTGAGTTAACCGCTGCAGGTCCAGAAAGAATTTTATATGTGGGTGATGCTTTTCGTTCGGGAATGTCACAGCAAGATTTATTTGATTTAACCTCAATTGACCCTTGGTTCTTAAATCAAATCGAAGAGCTAATTATCCTTGAGCAAGGTTTAAAGAACCGTATGCCAAGTTCAATTGATAACGATGAAATGTTTGATCTAAAGCGTAAAGGATTCTCTGATCGTCGTTTAGCAAAATTATTACATACCAAAGAAGGTGAAATCCGCAAGTTAAGACATAAACTGGGTGTAAAGCCTGTTTATAAACGTGTTGATACTTGTGCGGCGGAGTTTTCTACCGATACAGCCTATATGTACTCCACCTATGAGGAAGAGTGTGAAGCCAAGCCGACCGATAAGGAAAAGATTATCGTACTAGGCGGTGGACCAAATAGGATTGGTCAAGGTATCGAGTTTGATTATTGTTGTGTGC
>CAYTRF010000023.1:0-5503 GCA_964440065.1 uncultured Cocleimonas sp.
TTTTTATCTTTATATTGCTCAGCAAATTCTATGTATGCTTCTAGGTTTTCAAAATCATGCAAAGGAATTCTGATTAATATATTTTTGCAATCAAGATCAGCAATTAGCTGTTTCGTTTCTTTTGGGTTTTTATCCAAATTGATACTCATGCCAAAAAACTCGTTGGTATCAATAGTTAGTTTTTTTGCGGGAAAAATAAAATAAAATAAAATCGCTATCGGATACACCACAGCCGTGGTAGCCAATAACTTCAAAGAGTCCCAGCGATTTTCTTTAGAAATTTGCTTTCTAAAATCCCTGTCCTTAATTACCTGAGGCTGGTCAGAATAGTGATCCCACTTTAATGGCATTAGAGCAATCTTCCGTGCAGAATAGTTATTGAATAATTACGAATTAAATAACAATTTGGATTATCTCCAATATTGATTTATCCAAGTTGTAGGGCGAAAGTAGCGATACCATTTACCACTAATCCCCTTAGTTGCTTCTTCAGGCTCAGGCTTGCCATGAAATAAAATAATTTTCGCGCCTTTGGGTATATAAGGCTCTTTAATAAAATTTAATGGAAACATCGGTATACAGTGATACTTGAAACTAGGCGTCCACTCTTTTGGCCAGTATTTTAATACATTCTTTACGTTTAATTGGTGGGATAAAAAGGCTTGCTCATTGCGATGTTGTTCCTTAACAGATTCAAAGTTCTCTAAGAAATAAACCAAAACCTCAGGGTGCTTGCCTATCTCAAAACGGTAAACGGAAGAATTACCGATGTATTGTGATTTCTTTTTTTCGTCGAAACAAATAGCAAATTCTGCATCGTATTCAAAAAATGAGTCAATATTATCGACAATTAACACATCCAAATCTAAAAATAAGGCAATGCCTTCCAAATCTTCTAAGGGTTTTTTAAAGGTGGCTAATTTTAACCAACCACGTTCTGGAGCACCTTCGGGTAAGCCAAGGTTGGGCAAAGGATAAATGGTAACATCAGGGTTTATATTGTCAGCATTTTCGGTAAAGCACACAAAACGAAAGGGGATGGTAAGATTGCGTTTAACCATCGAATACAGGTTATTTACATATTCTGGGCCATATTTATCGCCCCATTTCATACAAATAATATTTACAGTTTGAACCATAGTGTAAATCCTAATAAAATTCGATGTCTTATGCTTGGTATTAAACGGAGATACCAAGCATGATTGTACTAGAGCTTACGGCTAAGGTGTGAAGTATATGGTACCTCTACTAATTAGGTATTTCTTCTGGCAATGCTACAAACCATTATCTCCGTTGTTAGATTCCTTGTGAAGGCAGTAAGCATTCCCTGCGAAATCTGCCTAGGATATAATAGTTTGTAGCCCTGCAGAAGGAACACCTAATTAATAGAGTTGCCCATATGAAATTTGGCGTAATAATTACCACTTATAATTCACCTCTTTGGCTAGAAAAGGTACTGTGGGGGTATGAGAATCAAACGGACTCTGATTTTGAAGTGATTATTGCAGATGATGGTTCTGGGCAAAAAACCTTAGATGTAATCGAAAAATTCAAGGAACGTAACAAACTCAATATTCTGCATGTTTGGCATGCGGATGATGGATTTCGTAAAACAGAAATTTTAAATAAAGCATTAGTGAAAACAAAAAGTGATTATTTAATGTTCACTGATGGTGACTGCATTCCACGTGCTGATACCATTGAAGTGCATAAAGAAAAGTCTGAAGAAGGCCGATTTTGCTCCTCTGGATATTACAAACTTGCTATGCCCGTAAGTGAATTAATCAGCGAAGAACATATTAAGTCAGGTGATGCTTTTGACTATCAATGGCTTTTAAAAAATGGGCAACCCAAGAGTAGAAAATCACGAAAGTTAACTGCAACGGGTGTTTGGCGGGATGTTTGTAATTTTGTTACACCTGCAGGGACTACTTGGAATGGTGCAAATAGCTCCGCTTTTAAAGAGGATATTCTTGCGGTTAATGGCTTTGATGAGCGCATGAAGTACGGCGGTGAAGATCGTGAAATGGGCGAGCGGATGATGCACAATGGCATCAAAGGTAAACAAATTCGTTATAATACGATTTGTATCCACCTTGACCATCAGCGTGGTTATGAAACTCCAGATGCTTGGGATATTAACAAAAATATTCGTAAAGAAGTGGCAAAAAATAAACGAACTTGGACTGACTTTGGAATCAAAAAAAATGAAAGCTCTAGTCATTAATGTTGAGTCAGCAACCGCGAGAATGGGCTTTCAGCGTGAGCAACTTACTCGCTTGAATATTGAATTTTCACGTTTACCTGCCTGTGAAATAAAAGATAAAGCGGACTCTGTTTTTTTGCAATATCACAATACTTGGGAGCGTCCTTTAAGTGTTTCAGAGGTTTCTTGTTTTTTTAGTCACAAGAGTGCATGGGATCTTATCATCAAAGAAAATACCCCAATGTTGATTTTAGAAGATGATGCCTTTCTTAGTGATGATGTTCCTTGCTTATTAAAAGCCTTTCAAAAACTAGAAAATATTGATTATATAAATTTAGAAGTCAGAGGCAAGAATCAAAAAAAATGTATTTCTAATACGGTAAAAAAATCATTCTGCAATGCTTCATTATTACGGCTATATCAAGGACGATCAGGCGCTGCTGCTTATGTTCTATGGCCGAATGGGGCGAGAGTATTAATTGAGCAGTTAAATAATAAAGGGGCAGGGATAGCGGATAAATTCATAAACGCAAACTATTCTCTATCTGCTTATCAAGTGGAGCCAGCGCCAGTAATACAACTTGATCAATGTGAAAGTTATGGACTGGTCTCGCCTTTAGAGGTTAAAACATCCATTAGCAATGCTAAGGCTCAAGTAAAATCGGGAGTGGTTAATTATTGGCGTTATCGTTCCAAACGTTTAATGGGGGAATTTAAAGTTGGAATGAATTTGTTTAAAAATAGACATCACGCGACCAGACGGGCAATAGCAATTTCTAATAAGTTTAAACGTCCCTAATAAGCTTTTTAACGATTATGCGGAAATCCCGTAACTTTCCACTTCAGTCGAATAAAAATATTCTTCCATGACCTTAGTAACTTATTTAAGCCAATTTTGGCGGCAGTAATATCGTCGATATGCCGTTCTTCCCCGATATGTTTTACCGCTGGATTTTCGAGGTGAGCGGTAACAAATCCCAATTGTTTAAATATCCAAGATACTTCTCGTTCCCCACCAATGTCAGCCAGTGGTGCAATGCGTTGGTAATCTTCTAGTCGTCTTAATGAGGGGTTGTAGCCATAACTAAAGTATCGTTTATCCGTTGTTTTTTTTGCCAGAAAGTAGGCTGAATTATTAAGCTTGAGCGAGGGTAAGTCGCGTAACTTGGTTTGCTCAGCACGTCCTCGCAATTGTACTAAGGAAACTTCTTTGTGGTGTTCTAGAATCCTTAAAGATTCAGCAATAAAGCCTGTTCTATAAAACTCCCAATCATCTTCACAATGAAAAATATAAGGCGTTTTAACTTGGCTATAGCCAATATCAATGGATTTAGCTTGGCCTAAATTTTTTGGGTTTACAATGACATGAAAAGGATAATCGAATTTTTCTAAAATACGATGTATCTCCTGATTGCCTGAATCTTCAACAATGATAAATTCTTTTGGTTGGATGTCGATATATTTAAAGAATGACGTTAGTGTTTTTTCCAGTAGGTCGAAACGATTACAGCTCGTCAATACACAGGTGTACTCAAAATCCTCACTATGTGCTTGTTGCTTCATTTCTACCTTATCCTTAAATCCTACGTTAATAGGGTCGTTATAAAATAGGATCATTATAATTTATTTTAAGCTATAGGGTGTTCTAAAAACAGAACCGAGAGAAGCGAGATAATATTGGATGGATAGCAACGATTATTCTGTAGGGCGAAAAAACAAGGAAAAGTGGGGGGGTGTACTTTTTATTAATGTATAGTCACATTTATATGAATAATAAGGTTGATTCGCTGTGACAGTATTGTTTGGAAGCACAACAATTATATTAATTGGTTTTTCTATTATTAGTGCCGTTTTATTAGCGGTGAGTCACTTTAGTTGTAGCCAATACAAGGGCAAGCTTCTATCACGCTTGGCAGGTTTGACTTTACTGTTTGGTTTGGCACTTTTGCAAGTAGCGCACTTTCAATTCTTAGAAAGCGATAATCGTTTTATTGAATCTCAAGCTTATATTGTTTTATTGTTCACTGTAGCGCCAGCCTTCTATTTTTTCAGTCGTGAACTACTCAAAGTTGACAATAAATACAGCCCCTTATACTTGCTTCATGCCTTACCCTTACTGATTAGTTTTTTCTTGCCTCGCGAAATTTCTTTACCATTCGCATTCCTAATCGGTACAGGTTACGTCGTTTGGCTGGTAAAAACCGTATTCTCAATGCGCGAGCAACGCAAGCGTTTCAAATTGGAACTGTTTGCTTTAACAGCCATGTTTATCGTCGCCTTTATGGTGTTGTTATTAGGTGTAGTCTTACCGCTGATTAGCGAGATATTTTTCTATAGCACCTACGCTATTTTAATCGGCTTAGCTTTTGTAGTCGCTGTTTTTACGGTGATGAGTTTCCCCAATATTACTACCGATGTTGCTGAGGCAGCTCAGGCAGCTTATACATCAAGCACATTGAAAAATATCGATAGCAATGCGCTGGATATAAAGCTTAGACAATTAATGGAGGTTGATAAGCTCTATACCAATGAGGAACTCAGCTTGAGTCATCTTGCCGAGATGATGGAAATAAATAGTCATCAACTCTCTGAATTTATTAATACCCAATTTGAGAAAAGTTTTTCTCAGTTGGTTCGAGAATATCGCGTTAAAGCGGCAAAAGAAATGCTAATTAATGAGCCTTCAGCTTCAGTGTTATCCGTTGGAATGTCGGTTGGTTTTACTTCACAATCTAATTTCTATACCGCTTTTAGAGACATTATGGGGATGCCACCAGGTAGTTTTAGGAAAAATAATAAATAATTTGTATTGCATAAAACAGCTAAAAGGGGATATGTGGTTTTCAAGCCACCTCATCAAAATTAAAGCGATTGAGCTTTTCAGTATTAACCTTTTCTCTTGCTTTCCATAAATCATAGTTTTCTTGAATTCGTAGCCAGCTTTCGGCAGAGCCACCTAATACAGCGGAGAGTCTGACTGACATTTCTGGCGATAAATCAGACACACCATTTAAAAGCCGACTAAATGTGCTACGTGCCACACCTAAAGCGTCCGCTATTTTGTTTGCCGAAACATCGTTAAATGGCTCAATGTATGTTCTATAAATCAACCCACCAACATGTGGTGGTTTATGTTGTTGTATCGTCATTAGTGATAATCCTCGTAGTCTACGACGTATGCGTCACCGTCTTTAAATTCAAATGTAATCCGCCAGTTTCCTGAAACACTAACCGCCCATCTGTCTTTATAGTTACCAGTGAGCTCGTGTAATTCATAACCGGGTTTATCCATATCAT
>CAYTRF010000023.1:5516-9928 GCA_964440065.1 uncultured Cocleimonas sp.
CAACGCGACATCTAAAAAAGTTAGCCTGTCTTTTACTTTCACAGCGTGTTTGGGTTGAATGCCAGCTAAACTACCTTTGGTAAAAAAATTCTTTAGCCCTTTGTGCTTAAAGCTTTTTATCATAATGATCATGATATAGTGTTGCGTGTTGCGTAACAATGAATATCTTGTTGAAATATGGAGCTGTATAGCTAATTAGTAGATAATAATGTGCTCAGAAATAAATAGATGATTACCCAAAGGGAAAGGCAAGCAGCATAAAATGGCCGAAAAGGTGGGGGGTGTTGCTTTAGTAGCGCCCTAGGTGCAATAAAAGTATGCAGAGTCTCGCAAAGCAAGGCGTAGTGGTCGTAGTAAGGACGTTGGTAGTACAAGGAAAAAAGTGTTTGTAGGTAACTGAACTGTCATACCAGCGCAGGTTGGTATCCATGTTAAATAATACAATGTGGCATAAAATGACTCTATTTATTGTCTTTTGCTAATTCTTTTTCAATACGTTCTAAAGTGTCTCCAATTCGATCAAAGTCTTCATTGTAGTTGGTTTCTTGGGCGTAGCCTGCAATGGTGCTTTTTATATCTTTGGCGTACTCTCCTACCAAGGGCACATCGATGAGCATGGTCAATATCCAGAAAATAAGGGCTAGGACGATGGAGGCACCAATTAAAGCGCCAAGACCTCTAAAAATACCTGCCAGAAAATTCACCCAAACAATTCTCCAAGGGCTAGAGACATATTGAATAAAATATTCCATGGCCTCCGCAGCTAATTGTTTTTCTCTTTTTGAAAGTGGTTTAGCGCTTTTTTTAGCACCAGTTTTGATATTCTCATCCATAGATTAGCTTCCAATTACATCTTACTTTATCCCATATTATCATTATGTAACTTTTTAAGGTGCTGATTTTTATAAAAATAAGTTTTTAACTGTTCCATCTCTATCCAAGCAGAAGTTTGCTAAAAAGTATTTCGATATTGTTACTCCATCGTTAACAAACATTGTTAACACAACAAGTGACAGGAGATAACAATGAATCAGCAACAAGTATCAACATGCGTTTTCTATGATGGCGGTTGTCCTTTATGCCATAGAGAAATTAAACATTATAAAAAACTTGCCGAGAAAGACGGCGCAGAAATTGATTGGATTGATATAAGCACATCTCAAGTTGAGCTAAAAGCCGAAGGCATTAAATATGAAGATGCCATGAGGCTGATTCATATTAAGGATGGTAGCGGTATTCATCAAGTCGGAATAGAAGGGCTGTTCACTCTTTGGGATTTATTGCCTTACTACCGCCGATTTTCTTATCTATTACAACGCGCTACTTTTCTTCATCCGCTACTGTCTAAAAGCTACACATTCTTTGCCAAGCTGCGTTTATATTTGCCAAGAAGATCAAGCAAACTAGGGGCACGCAATGAACAATCCTAGAATACTAAAAAGAGAGCAGTGGCAAGATTTATTAGGTTATCAACCTTGGGAGACGGCTAAAGAATTATTATTGCCTATTCCGTGGTTTTTCCTTGCGATGTGGTCAAGCCATCAGCAATTTTATTGGCTGACTTTATTTGCATCAGGCTACTTTTTTCTTGCGTGCTTACGAGTGTCGCACAATGCTTTTCATTATTGTTTGGGCTTGTCGCGCAAGGTAACAGATGGCGTGATGTTAGTTCTCAGTGTGTTAATGATGACATCAATGCGTGCCCATCAATTCACCCACATGCAACATCATCGTCACTGTTTAACTGAAAAAGATGTTGAAGGGCATGTAGCGAGGCAGGGTTTTTTTGAGATGCTGCTTCATGCGCCACTATTTACAATGGGTCTACATATTGCTGCGTTAAATCAAGCTAAATCCAAGCAACGGTTTTGGATCAAATTTGAATTGCTTTTAAATATCGTATGGATTGTCCTTGTTTGGTTTTGGTGGGATGTTGATGCACTTAAAATCCATACCGTTTTAATGCTGTTATCTCATGCCGTATCACCGGTGTTCACGGTTTGGAGTGTTCACCGAGATTGTGAGACTGATGAAGCTAGTAATAAATACGATTCTCGTACACTTCGCTCAACATGGCTAAGTACCTTGGCATTGAATATGTTTTTCCATCTTGAGCATCATGCTTATCCTGCTATCCCTACTTGTCATTTGCCTGAGCTTGCAAAGCGGCTCGATAGAGCGGGATTAGAAGATTATAAAACCGTTTTTTAACCTTTATTCACTTATAAGAGAATACTCATAATGAAAAATTTAATTAATAAAATGTATAAAAATCGATTAAGCCTAGTTACAAAATTAATCATTGTATTCCCAATTTTACCCTTGATAGTGCTGTCAATTTGGGCATTAGCACTATTGTTTCTTGGCATTGTTGGCACATTTAACAGTCTTTCTGAATTCAACTTAATCAGGTTTCTTTGGGCGGTAGCTATCGTGCTGTGGATTTTTGGTGGCTTTTCTGGTTTGTTGGGCGGCAGTTTTGCCTTACAAAAAAAGTACACAAAAACAACTTTGGTTCTATTCATTCATGGGGCAGTTTCATACGCTATCGTTGCCGTCACCTATATCGTGGCAATTTTAAGTAAGTTCTCGTTTCCCAGTTTTTTACTTGCTTTGTATTTAATGCTAACCCTAGTGGTAATTACCATCCATTTAGTGAAGTTATATGAAAATGTTACCGCGAGAAAAGCAACAGAAAAGGAGGTTTTACATGAAAACATATAATGACGTATTTAGAATGAAGGAAAACAACTGTACCAATGCACAGCAAGGAAGCATGAAATGGTCTGCCACGAAGTCACTGTGGTATATCGCTCATGGATTAATTGCGATGATAGGTGGTGTCGTGTATTTCTCATTTTCAGGCTTAGCAGTGTTTGTGATATTTACGGCAATTACCTTGTCACTAGGTCATTCATTGGGTATGCATCGTCGGTTGATTCACAATAGCTATGATTGTCCTTTATGGATGGAATATTTTTTTGTTCACTTAGGCGTGCTGGTAGGAATGGCAGGACCATTGGGCATGATGCATCAACATGATTTACGTGATTGGGCGCAACGACAAACGGAGTGTCATCCTTATTTACGTCACGGTTATGGTTTCTTTAAAGATGGCTGGGTGCAGTTAAATTGTGATCTTAGCTTGAAATATCCCCCTGTTTTCACACCTGAAAATCGGGTTAAAAACGATGCTATCTACGCATTTATGGAAAAGACATGGATGTGGCAACAACTTCCTTGGGCAATATTGCTATTTTATTTTGGTGGCATGTCATGGTTAGTGTGGGGGGTTTCAGCAAGAGTTTTTGTTTCAGTGACAGGGCATTGGGTGATTGGGCATTTTGCTCATAATAAGGGCGGGCGAGACTGGCATGTGGACGGTGCCGCTGTGCAAGGTCATAACATTCCTTTTGCAGGACTTATTACCATGGGCGAGTCTTGGCACAATAATCATCACGCATATCCAGGTTCAGCTATGCTTGGTTTATATAAAGGTCAGGCAGATCCAGGATGGTGGTTGCTAAATCGTCTTATGAATATTGGCTTGGTTTGGAATGTAAAATTACCGAAAGATTTAATCTTTAGAAAAGAGTTGATACCACTTACCACTAAAAGCCAGTCTAATTTATTGAAAGCACCTAAGCCGTGTCCTATTTTAACGCCTTTGCTAGGGAGATACTGATATGAATATTCTACTTACTGGTTCTACAGGTTTTATCGGTAGTCACTTACTAAAGTGCTTATTGCAGGAAGGACATCGAGTGACAGTATCGGTACGAAAGTTAAATGCTCAAACAAAAGTTCATCCTCAACTTAATTATGTAGCAATGGATTTTATGCAAGCCACTAGCATAGATGATTGGTTGCCACATTTAAAAAACATTGATGCGGTGATTAATGCGGTGGGCATTATCAGTGAAAATAAACAGCAAAGCTTTGCTCTCTTACACAGTGATGCGCCTGCTGCTTTATTTAGTGCTGCCGAGAAATCGGGTGTAAAACGCGTGATACAAATATCCGCACTGGGAGCAGATCAAGATGCGCAAAGCGAATACCATTTAAGTAAATTAGTGGCGGATGATGTTTTGATTAGCCTTGATTTGGATTGGTTTATTTTTCGTCCCTCATTGGTTTATGGGGATGGCGCGCAAAGTATGAATTTATTTCGTGCTATGGCAGCGTTACCTGTTATCCCATTAATAGAAGGTGGCACACAAAAAATGCAACCTGTTTATGTGGATGACTTAGTAAGCGCGGTAGTAAACTGTTTGGATGAAAGGGTTTCTGCTCGTATAACAGTTGATGTGGTCGGGCCAAAAGAAGTCAGTATGAAAGAACTGTTATTAAAGCAGCGTCAATGGCTGGGTATAAAGGCGACTAAAACCGCGTCAATACCCTTAAAATGGATG
>CAYTRF010000024.1:0-7868 GCA_964440065.1 uncultured Cocleimonas sp.
AACAAAGAAATTAGCAAATGAAGTCGGTGGCGCCATAAAAAACCAACAGCAACAGTTACTTACGCCAGATGATGAGGATAGTTTCATCACCTCGATAAAATAAAAAATAATTCATTTCGCTCATCTACCGTTCATCTTCTAACCTTATAATGAAGTTATGCCTAGGACGGGTATATGGGGATTAATTTGATTTATAAAGCCACGTAAAAGGATTTAAACTGAGTGGTTGAAATCGAATTTAATGACAACACAATAAAAATAAGAACCTTGTAAGGTGAGTTACTATGAGATACAACGATCAAACACTTAATCCAGATTTATTGGATGCCGAAAATATTCCAAGCTTAAATGAGCTTGAAAATGAATCTGAGAAAAAAGTTAAAGCGCATATCGTTAGGCGCAATGTTGAAGACTACTTGGAACGCAAAGCTTTAGAGCGTACTTTAAAAGAAGTTTTCGATGATGATTATTTGCTTGATTAAAGCATAAAAAAACACTATTAATTATTTCTAAAAAGCTGGTTTAGTACTAAGCTCTGTTCTCTAACTTAGATTATAGTGAGCACACATAATGCCATCTGATATTAGCCTGCTGGACATTGTAGCCTTTTGTTTTTTTCTTATGGCTTGGTATAGCTTAACTTGGCTTGGAAGGTTTTTTAAGACTACTGAGAAAATCACTCTTAGTAGCATTTCAAAAAACTATCGTAACCAATGGATGCTTCACCTACTTGAACGCAGCAACCGAATGTCTGATGTTGCCTTACTTGGCAATCTTATGCGTAGTGTTGCATTATTTGCATCTACCAGTATTCTTATTCTTGCCAGTCTAATTGCTGTTTTTGGTGTGGTTGATGATGTTATCAACATTATCTACGGCTTTCCTTATGCACAGCATGTCTCACTGGCTTTTACCAAACTCAAACTACTCTTATTGGTTCTAATTTTTGTCTACGCCTTTTTTAAGCTGGTATGGTCCTTACGCCAATATAATTCAACCGTCATTATGGTGGGGGCTGCTCCTGATGTATTCGAAACGGATGAAGATTTATTCTCCTATGCCAATAACTTAGGTATCGTTATAAATCGTGCGACACGCCACTTTATTGAAGGCATGCGCGGATTTGAATACGCCCTTGCCGCAATGGCCTGGTTTATCCATCCACTATTTTTCATCTTTGCAACACTATTGGTCTCGGTTGTTGTTTATCGTCGAGAGTTTGCATCCCGAACATTAAAAGCGATGATTGACGAATAAGCTGAGACCTTTGCACGAATCAGATGATGAGTAAAAATGACTAAAAATTGAATAAAGTATGATGTCAAATAAGGAAAAATGGCTTCCCTATCTTATTATGATTTTACCACCACTATTTTGGTCCGGTAATTTTGTGGTTGGCAGAGCAGTCTCACAGCAAGCTGCACCCATCAGTTTATCTTTCTGGCGCTGGTTTTTAGCCCTGCTCATTTTATTACCCTTTGTGATTAAACCCATCTGGCAACAACGACAGATTATAAAGGAGAATATGGGGAAAATTATTATTTTAGCCATACTCAGCATCACTGCATTTAACACATTAGCCTACATTGCATTGCAAGACACCAGTGCCACCAATGCGACCTTATTGAATTCTTTCATTCCTATTTTTATTATGATTATTTCAGGGATTTTCTTTAAAGAAGGAATATCGGTAAAGCAAACAGCTGGCGTATTAATATCGCTGTTGGGGGTCTTTGCCATACTCACACGTTTGGATCGTGAAGTCTTTGCCAACTTACAATTAAACAAAGGTGATTTATGGATGCTAGTCGCTGCGTTAGATTGGGCGCTCTATTCAGTGCTACTAAAACACCTACGTCCAAAAGAACTCCAGCCATTATCTTTCTTAGGAATTATGGTCATTATTGGGACTCTCTTTTTAATACCACTGTTTATTTTAAACCCGTTTAATGAACCCGCCATTACATGGAATAATGAGATGATAAAAGCCATCGCTTACATCGCTATTTTTCCATCAATCATCTCCTATCTCGCATGGAATTACGGCATCCAAAAATTGGGGGCTTCCATCGGAGGACAGTTTATTCACTTAATGCCGTTTTTTGGCGCATTATTGGCTGTGATGTTTTTAGGTGAATCGATTCAAGCTTATCATTTGCTAGGTGGCGTCTTAATTGCGGTTGGATTGTGGTTGACTATTAGTAGAAAAATAGCATAAAAATTTCTGACGCTAAATTCTCACCTTTAATAACCTTGATGCATTACTCACAACCGTAACCGAACTCAAACTCATTGCTGTCGCCGCAATAATCGGGCTGAGCAAAATTCCGAAGAATGGATATAAAACACCTGCAGCTATAGGGATACCTATAACATTGTAGAAGAAAGCACCCCATAGATTTTGTTTTATATTTTTCATGGTGGCTTTTGATAAACCAATAGTTTTAGACACACCATCAATTGATGCACTCATTAGAGCAATGTCGGCTGCCTCTAAAGCGACATCAGTTCCCGTGCCAATGGCTATTCCAACATCTGCCTGAGTCAGGGCTGGGGCATCGTTTATACCATCACCCACCATTGCCACCACTTCATTTTGTGCTTGCAATGAACGTATTTTTTCAATTTTATCACTAGGCATAACTTCGGCGAACACCTCATCAATACCTAATGTTTTGGCTACCGCTTCTGCTGTTTTTTGATTATCACCCGTGAGTAATACTGTTCTTAAACCCAGCGCCTGCAAACGATTTATTGCCTCTTGTGAGTCTTTCCGTATGGGGTCAGAAATACCCATTAAACCTAATAATTCTCCTTTTTTAGCAAGATATACTGGGGTAGTGCCTTGTTCAGCTAATTCATCTGCTTTGCTTAATATATCGTCTAAAACAATATTCAAATCTCTCATTAATTCAGCATTACCTAGCCAATAAGAGACTCCATTAATTTTTGCAGTAATTCCTCGCCCAGCAATAGATGTGAAGTCACCTACTTGTTTGTCTTTGAAGTCGATCTCACGCGCCTTAGCGGCATTTAAAACAGCAATACCTAGTGGATGCTCAGAACCTATCTCTAAACTAGCGGACAACGCCAAAACCTCATCTTCTGATTCAGTCGATACTGGCACAATAGTGGTTAGCTGTGGATTTCCTTCGGTCAAGGTTCCTGTTTTATCCAACACCACGGTAGTCAAACGACTGGCTTGTTGAAGGACTTCACCATTACGAATTAAAATGCCGTTTTCTGCGGCGCGCCCTACTCCGATCATAATCGAAATCGGTGTTGCCAAACCTAAAGCACAAGGACAGGCTATCACCATAATTGTCATGGCAACCACTATCGCATAGGCGAGTTGTGGGTCTGGGCCAAAGAAGTACCAGATTGCAAAAGCAACCGCAGCAATAATAAGCACAATAGGAACAAACACTGCCGCTATTTTATCGACCAAACGACCAATCGCAGGCTTACTGGATTGTGCTTTTCGCACCAAATCAATAATATGTGCTAAAGCGGTATCACGACCGATACCTGTGGCACTCATTAAAAAACTACCCTGTGTATTGAGTGTGCCCCCAAAAACTTTGGCATCCTTGGTTTTATCGACAGGCATAGGTTCACCCGTGAGCATCGACTCATCAACAAAAGATTGCCCTTCTATTACCACCCCATCAACAGGGATTTTTTCCCCTGGGCGCACTCGCAAAGTTTCTTCTAAACCTACCTCAGCAATAGGAATATCAATCTCTTCACCATTGCGAATGGCACGCGCGGTGTCTGGCTGTAGTCCAATCAAGCGTTTAATAGCTTGAGAAGTGCGACCACGTGCTTTAGTTTCCAGTGCCGCCCCTAAAGAAACTAAAGCAACAATAATAATGGCGGACTCAAAATAAACATGATGCGCGATAGTCGGCATTAAATCAGGAAATAACACAACCAAAGTCGAATATAACCATGCGACCCCCGTACCCATAGCGATAAGGGAATCCATATTTCCACGGCGATTTTTTAACGCCGTCCAAGCTCCAGAAAAAAAGTGGCCACCAACAAATACTAAAATTGCCAATGTCACTACACTAATAATTAACCAGAAAGTTCGACCTTCAATAATATTAGGCAACCAACCCATTATCATACTGATAAAGAGTCCAAACCCTAATACACCTGATACGGCGGCACGCCACCACAGCACGTGATATGCCTTAAGCTCTTGATTTTCTTTATCAGTTTCATCTGCTAGACTGGTGAGTTCTTGTGCTTCAAAGCCTGCTTTTTTAACCGCAGCTTGTACCGCATCCATTGAATATTCACCTGCAATTATTGCGGTGCGCTCCCCTAAATTCACTTGAGCACTGGTAACACCTGCAACGCTTGTTAGCGCTTCCTCTACGGAAGAAACACAGCCAGCACACATCATGCCAGCGATTGATAGTCTGGTTTCAATCATTTTTGATCACCTTTAGAGATATTAAGCTGGCGTTGCAGGGTAGCCTGCATCTGAAATTATTGATGCGATTGTCGTTATATCAATATCGCCTTCAACCGTTACCGTCTTAGCATCTAAATCAACTTCTACTGATTCAACCCCTGCTACCTCAGCCAATGCTTTTTTTACATTCGCTTCACAACCACCACACATCATTTTTTCTACATTAAATATTGTACTCATTTTATTTACTCTTTTAGTTTTAGGAACAAAAGGAAGCATAAACCCTGTAGTTAACTACAGGGTCAAGCGAAGTATAGGCAAAAAATGACGGAAAAGTGGGGGGGTGTGCTTTAAAGCTTGAGACCTTTGCACGAGTCAGTGGCGAAAGAAAAATGAAGTTAGCTAAAGCGGTTGTCTCGCGTTGCTCGGCTCAATCATTGTTACTCGTTATCTGATTCGTGCAAAGGTCTCTGTATATTCATATATTCATTAAAGTTAGCAATATAATCGTCAATATTTTCTTCCAAGTCTTTTTTGTACTCATCCACAAAATATTTAATGATATCTTTTTTATTATTTTTCATATCAGCCTTATTTTTAAAACTAGTCGCACTAACATAGGCATTGTATCTCGACAAAGCATACATAAACGATGAACTTATATCGCCTTGATCAGCATTGCTAGAAACTTGGTTATTTGCAAAATCAACGAGTGAATCAACTCTATTGAAGAATGCATCATCTGAATCACTCATTAAATTACCTCAATATATTATGTATCATATTTAGCGTTTGCAAATTCCACTGCTTTTTCTAGACGCTCTAAACATCTTTCTTTGCCCACTAGCTCAAGTGTAATATCCAAAGAAGGCGATACCGCCGCACCTGTAATCGCTACACGCAAAGCAGGGCCAACTTTCCCCATTCCTAGCTCTAGCTCATCACAAGTATTTTTAATCACATCATTTAGCACTAGAGCTTTCCAATCACTTACCCCAGAAAATTTATCCAGAAAATTTTGCAAAATATTGGGGGTCGCCGTTTTGAAGTGCTTCTTGGTGGCTTTTTCATTATATTCACTAAAATCTTCGTAGTAATAACGAATCGTCTCCGCGAGTTCTTTCAATGTTTTCGCTCGATCACGGTGAGCTTCGATAACACCTTCAATAGCAGGCCCATTGCTAATATCTAAGTTTTGATTTTCAATGTGCCAAGCTAGATGCGCTGCAATGTCACTAGCGGGTAAGGTTTTTATATATTGCTCATTGACCCATACCAACTTTTGAGTATTAAACGTCGATGGTGCACCATTTACATCTTTAATTTCAAACAGCTCAATCATCTCATCGCGTGAGAAAATTTCTTGATCCTCATGTGACCAACCAAGGCGTAATAAGTAATTAAGCACTGCCTGTGGGAAATAACCATCATCACGGTATTGCATGACACCCACTGCACCGTGACGTTTGGATAAACGCTTGCCATCATCGCCTAAAATCATCGGAGCATGGGCAAATTTTGGAAGCTTCGCATCCTCACCCAGCAAGGCTTTCATCATATTAATCTGGCGAGGAGTATTGTTGATGTGGTCATCACCACGAATTACATGAGTGATATTCATATCGATATCATCTATCACAACGGTTAGATTATAAGTTGGAGTGCCATCTGAACGAGCAATGATGAGATCATCTAACTCACGGTTATTAATCACTATTTGACCTTTAATCAAATCATCAATCACCACATCACCTTCTAATGGATTACGAAAACGAATTACGGATTCCATATCATCGGTAATATCAGTTCGATCACGACATTTACCGTTATAGCGAGGCTTTTCCTTATTTTCACGTTGTGTTTCACGCATGGCATCTAACTCTTCACGCGTACAACAACAACGATAGGCATCGCCCTGCTCTATTAATTGATTGATAACCTCAGCATAACGATCAAATCGCGCAGTTTGAAAAACAGGCCCTTCATCGTAATCAAGACCAATCCAATTCATGCCTTCGATAATAGCATCAACAGATTCCTGCGTAGAACGCTCTCGATCGGTATCTTCAATTCGTAAGATAAACTGCCCGCCTTGTTTGCGAGCATGAAGCCAAGAATAAAGTGCCGTGCGAACACCGCCAATGTGAAGGTAGCCAGTTGGGCTAGGGGCAAAACGGGTTCTAACAGTCATGTTTTTTTTAGCATAATTTTAAAAAGTGAAGGGTATCACTTAGCTAGACAGAGTGCGAGATGTGTTGTGGAAAACTCAATCAATACTAAAAGGAATTAGAACAGTGATTTAAGCCCCATCAGTACAGATAAACTAATCACAGCAATAATAAAGAGTTGCAACAGTCTGTAAGGGTCAAATGTAAAGGTTTCCATCACGGTGCTATTATAGTTTTCCCCTAGTTCCTTATAAATACTGGTATCTAAGGTACGTTTCCTATAAGAGGCTACACGAGGATGTTGATTATTAAAGTCAGAGAAATCGACGACTATAGTGTCATTTATCTCAGCATTTACCAGCGCTTCTATCAATGGGGTTTCACGGAAATGAATTGGTTTTACTGACTTAATTTTTCTAATACGGCCCAATGTTGCCATTGCAGAAACAGCTCTTTGATTCCCCATTTCATCTTCTAGCAAATACTTAATGTAGCCTTTTCCAGGAGCCACTTGTTTGCATTTATAAGATTTAATTGTGTAGGCTTTATACATGAGCTGATTATTAAGGTCAGCTCGGTTTTTGACCAGCCTCATCAGTATAGAGGATGTAGATTTAATGATTAACGAATTGAATGGGGATAAACGCGGTTTAAATTAACCGAAGAGCGGTAATTTTAGTGGTAAGAGATCTTGAGCAAATCAGATAACGAGAAAATATATAGAATTAACTAAAAAAAGCTATGCTTCACCGACATGACGGCAAGAAACACAATCAGTGCCAAACCTAACATTTGAAATAGTCGAAACTTATTTCGACCGAAGTCATCCATATCATTAATTTGATGCTGTTGTTCCGCATAAGAAATACTGGTATTTTTTGCGCTCATTTCCTTTGAAGATAAATCAGGACGCTGGTTTCTTGCGTTATAATCGGAAAAATCGACCTGAATAGTTTCATTAATGGATGCTTTTTGTAATACCTTTAATATAGGCGTTTCCCGTTGATGCAACGGACGTGCAGAGATTATTTTATTATTAAATCCAAGTTTAACGATAGCCGAGACGGTTCTTTTGTGTCCTTCCTTATCCACTAGGTGAAACGTTAAAACGCCCCTGCCTTTAGAAGTTTCTCTTAAGTTATAGTCTTTATATGTGTAGGTTACCTGCATGCTCATAACACGATTTTAACAGCTTAGTAGCAAGGCTCAGAGCAGATTATGACAAGAGGTAGTATCTATAAGCTCTTGGTAGTAGAATTACTTCTCAAACACGG
>CAYTRF010000024.1:7878-9833 GCA_964440065.1 uncultured Cocleimonas sp.
AATTGATTCTACATGAGCTGTCTGTGGGAACATATCCATCACACCCGCACCCAATAGTTTATAACCCTGTTTATGTACTAATTCACCTGCATCACGGGCTAAAGTCGCGGGATGACACGACACATAAACGATGCGTTTTGCACCTAGTTTACCAAAGTATTCAATAATCTCTTTTGCCCCAGAGCGGGGCGGATCAAGCAAAATACAATCGTACTTTTGTTTGAGCCATGGCTCTACTTTTAATTCTAGCTCCGTGCCCATTAGATTGCATGCATAATAATCTGTGTTTTCTATGCCGTTCGCTTTGGCCGTTTCACGAGCACGATTAACCATCACTAGATCACCTTCTACACCCGTAACATGCGCTGCTTTTCTTGCAATGGGTAGCGTAAAGTTTCCTAGACCACAAAATAAATCGAGTACCTTCTCATCACCTTTTAAATTAAGTAATTCAACGGCTCTTGGCACCATCTGACGATTAATATCACTGTTTACTTGGAAGAAATCCTGTGGCCCAAAATTGACCTTAGTATCAAAAGCTTTGTGTTCGTAATACAAAGCTTCTGGTTTCTCATCAGGGTAGATGCAGTGAACGGTATCAGGACCTTTTGCTTGTAAATAAATTTGGAAGTTATGCTCTTTGGCAAACTCAATCCACATCAATTGATCTTTTTCGGACATCGGTTTTAAATGGCGAATAATCAGCGCAATCGTTTCGCCGTCTCCTACTGCTACTTCAATTTGCGGTGTGCTATCGCGTGAATCCATTTGATAAATAAGTTCTTGAAATAAGTGCAGCTTTTTACCCACACTTTCATGTAGCACTTCACAGCTATCCATCACGGCAAGAAACCCACCATGGCGCTCACGAAAACCTACCAAAACTTTATCTTTCTTATAAACAAACTTAACCCCAAGACGCGCCTTGCGACGATAACCCCATTGCTCACCTGTAATGGGTTCGAATACTTCCTGTGGCTCTACTTTGCCCAAATGTTTTAAGGATTCCAACATAGAAGCTTGTTTGTAGTTTATTTGTGCATCAGAACTTAAATGTTGCAAGGAACACCCCCCACAAATTGCATAATGCGGACACTTTGGTTCTACACGATCAGGCGAGGCTTCTAAGACCTTTTCAATTTTACCTTCATCGTGTTTACGCGATTGTAGAGTATAAATAAAAGTGACTTTTTCACCTGGCAAAGCACCGCTAATAAAAACGGCTTTGCCATCAATATGCGCCACACCACGACCTTCATGGCTTAATGAATCAATAGTCGCTTCAACAGGTTCTTGAGGGAGTCTTTGTTTTCTTGATTGTCTTCTTCGTGCCATAAAAGTTTATTTTTTGTTTAAAAAGTACACCCCCCCACTTTTCCTTGTTTTTTTCTAAAATTGTAAAAAAACAAGGAAAAGTGGGGGGGTGTGCTTTTAATTAATAACTAGAGACCTTTACACGAATCAGATGACGAGTAAAAATGACTCTATTAAAGTTAATTGGATCCTTTGCGCTAATCATGTGCTGAAACAACAGCAACTAACTAATAAGTCTTGCATGATCCCACATATTTATTATCAGTCAAGCCCCAGCGATTATCAAATGGTGCATGCGGATCAGATGATACTTTCCCCGCATCCAATGCTTCCCATAATTGACGAAGGTTAATGTGCTTTTTATTATCATTTGGATAGATCGCTAGGCCACAAAATTCATCCAGTTGATTTAATAATCCATCCGGTAATTCAGGATGAAAAATGCTACGCGCTAAAATCTGTGCATTAACTTCATCCTCAGTTACCTTTCCACCAGAATAAGCAATGGTGCGAACCTCAGTAAAAAAACGATAAAGGCGTTTGTCACGTGATGGAGTCGAGTAATAATCATACTCTTTGGCATTCATACAACGGCGTTTACCCTTTTCTTTTAACTTGTTTACAAAGGCAAGTCCATCATT
>CAYTRF010000025.1:0-9372 GCA_964440065.1 uncultured Cocleimonas sp.
AGAAGAAGTTCTGACATTTGTTGAGTATCCAATTGCCTATGTACAGGGTAGCAATTCAGTTTTATCGCCTGAAGTAACTGCTGAGCTGGAAGGTAAATCAGCAGGCGATATTATTGAAGTTCCAATTGATTGCAATCTTCTCTATGGGCCTAGAGACGAAAGTTTAGTATTTACCGATAGTATTGAAAACGTACCTGAAGAGTTTCGAGAAATAGGCCTGACCATTACGATGGAGAGTGCAAGCGGAGAGCCGAAAAATTTTATAGTAACTAGAATGGATAAAAAGACGTTAACAGTTGATGGCAATAATCCACTGAGTGGTCGAGAAGTTATTTTCAAGCTTGAAGTGATTTCTGTGCGAGATGCGACAGATGAAGAGATTGAGCTTGGGGGGAAGGTTGGATCAGATCCGAGCTTAGAGGAAATTCTTAAACATTAAGACATAATGTTGTTAGTGGTTTTCTGCCACTAAATTATAATAGGTAGAAAAACTATCAGTGTAATCGCGCGACCTGTTCTAGGTCGCGCAGATTGAAAAATTACGGCGCTTTAGGCGTAGTATATTTCACTTCTTTTTGGAATGATTCCCAAATAAGTTCATATCCAACGTAGCCAGTTTTTGTAGCTTTCATCTGACGAGTTGTTAGAAAAGTAGTTTTTCCTTCTGGTACTTTTGGTCTAGTTGCTGGCTGTCCACTCATGAATCACCTTTAATAAAATATTCCGCGATAGCCACTGTATAAATAAACACAATTGAAAACTATCTCGATGATCATATTTTCTCATTTTCTGCAACAAAAATAAAGCAACAAGTATGCCTATATCTCTAAATAACAAGGAAAAGTGGGGGGGTGTGCCTCTATATACGCTGTAGGGGTATTTCTACATTATTTCTAGCTTGTTTATCCAGTAAAACCTCAATGAGGGTTAGAGCAAAATCCATTGCAGTCCCAGGTCCTTTTGAAGTGATTACGTTGCCATCAATTTGGATCGCTTCTTCATTGAGTGTGATTTTCGATAAGTCTAAAGTGTCTAGTGACCCGGGATACGCGGTGGCTTTTTTACCATCTAAGATTCCATTTTCAACTAATACTTTAGGTGCGGCACAGATTGCGCCAATGAGCTTTCCATCACCAGACAGGCGAGTGATAAGCTGGTGAATGCGTGGATCAGCATTGAGATTATCAGCACCTGGTAAGCCGCCTGGTAATACCATTAAATCGAAATCATCATCAAGAATAGAGTCTAAAAGCACATCGGCAATAATTACAGTTCCTCTTGAGCATGTTACTGGTTCATCCGATAGGCTAGCAGTAATAACGTCTATTTCAGCACGACGAAGTAGATCTATTATAGTTACTGCTTCTAGTTCTTCACAACCTTGTGCTAATGGAATTAAAACCTTTGGCACGACTTCATAAGCTCTTATTTTGCTGCATTGCTTTAAATACATTCATGCTTTTTAAAGCATTTAATGCTTGGAATAATAAGTAGTCTTCTTTGGCTAAATTTTTACTATCAGACGGCTTGTTTTTATCCTTACTAATTTCTGGAGAGTTACTGTCTACACTTTTTTCAGCGGGTTTTGTTTCATCATTATTTTGGTTAGACAAATGTCCCGTTAGATCGACTTCTGATAAGGGATTAACTATATCCTCTTTATTAGTCTCATCGCTCTTTAGCTCAAGCTCAACAATGACAATGTCAGGATCAATGCCTTTAGCTTGTATTGAACGCCCAGAAGGGGTGAAGTAACGCGCGGTTGTTAACTTAACAGCAGTTTTCTCATCAAGTGGTAAAACAGTTTGTACCGAGCCTTTGCCAAATGATTTTTCACCGATAATTAAGGCGCGTTTATGGTCCTGCAAAGCACCTGCAACAATTTCTGATGCTGATGCAGAGCCTTGGTTAATGATCACTACCAGAGGCGCGCCATCAAGTAAGTCATCGGGTGTAGCATCGTAACGCATTAGCGCATCAGCAACACGACCTTCAGTGTAGACAATGTTTCCTTTGGTTAAAAATACGTCAGAAACGCCAACGGCACCGGTCAGAACACCGCCAGGATTGTTTCTTAAGTCGAGAACTAAACCATCAAGATTTCCTTTGTTCTCTTCTTTTAGTGTTGCAAGTGCTGCTCGAACGGCAGAAGTAGTTTTTGATTGAAAACTTGAGATTCGTAAATAAGCAAAGTTGGACTCAAGCATTCTAAATTTAACGCTATTCACTTTGATAATGGCGCGAATGACAGTAATTTTTAACGGCTGATTTGTGCCTTCACGAACAACTAATAAATCAATAGGTTCACCAGGCTTACCTCGCATGACTTTCACTGCGTCATTTAGAGTCATTCCCTTTACAGATTTATCATTGAGGCGAATGATCAAGTCACCCGCTTTTAATCCCGCTTTCTGGGCGGGAGTATCATCAATAGGAGAAATGACTTTTACAAAGCCGTTTTCCATACCCACTTCAATACCTAGTCCGCCAAATTCGCCAGAGGTGCCGACGCGTAGTTCGGTAAATGCTTCTTCGTCTAAATACGCTGAATGTGGGTCTAAGCCCGTTAACATGCCACTGATGGCATCGGTAATTAGTTTCTTATCATCGACCTCTTCGACGTAATCTTTTTTTATGCGAGCGTAAACTTCAGAAAATTGTTTTAATTGCGCCAAAGGGAGTACAGGGCGATTAGATTTTGCAGATACGTTGAGGCTAGCAGTGCCGATTAGCCCAACAAGTGCTCCAAATATTAAACTGATTGTTAACGATTTATTTAGCTGCATAATTTTCACCAAGTTATACCTATTTGTGCTGATATTACATTAATAGAGACGATTGCACGAGAGCATGTATTGCTTCAGCGACACCATTTTGCTGGGTTACGGTGCGAAGTACCTTTACGAATTTCAAAGTATAGCCCTGTTTTTCTTTGGCTGCCGGAGTTACCTACTGCTGCAATTATATCCCCAGCTTTAACAATTTGGCCTACTTTTTTATAAACGCTTCGGTTGTAAGCATAAAGGCTGCGGTAGTTGTTATCATGGCGAATGATTATTAAATAACCATAACCATTTAGTCGTCCACTAAATTCGACTTTTCCTCTAGCGACGGCATGAACATTTGTTCCGCCTAGAGCAGAGATTAAAACGCCTTTCCATTTTTGTTTGGTATTTCTTGTAGTGCCATAATGGTTAGAAATAGTGCCACGGACAGGCCACGCTAATTTACCTCGCAATGAAGAAAAAGCCTTATTCGGTACATAATGACGCGCAATGGTAGGTTTTACAGCCTGCTTTGATGCTACTTTCAATTTTTTCTTTTTAGCTAAATTTTCAGCTGTTTTTTCTTTCTCTATTATTTTTGCTTCTTTTTGACGCTTTAAAGCAAGTTTTTGGATAACACCCTGTAGTGCTGCTTCTTTTCTTTTTAACGTGTTAAGTATTTTTTCTTGAGAAGTTACAATACGATGTTGTTTTTGAAAGACTTTATCTTTTTTTCTAACCAACTTCCTTAAGGATGCTTTCTTGCTACTTTGTTCTTTTTGAAGAAGGTTTAAGGCCTGAGTGTCTTTTTCTATTTGAATTTGAACAGTATTAATTTTATCAAGATGCTTCTTAATTTGACGAATACGTTTCAAGCGATACTGATTTAAATATTCGAAATATTTAACGGTTCTACTAATATCGGATGGATCATCTTGTTTTAGCAATAAACGCAAATGGGATTGCTTTCCTGAAGTGTAAAGAGCTTGCATTTGTTGTGCTAATGCATCTTTTTGTTGCTCCGTTTGACTAAGTAATTTCTGTTTCCTCTTATTTGATTTAGTCAATTTGGTCGTAAGTCGGTTTATTTTCTTTTCGGTACTGTGCAGTTCACGTGAAAGGGTGAAAAGTTTGTCCTCATAAAAACGTACATTTTTTTTGAGTTTATTGGATATTTGGCGTGAACTTTGTAACGTATCATTCGCCTTGGTGATTTTTTTACTAAGAATATCTTGTTTGTTTTGATTGTTATCAGCCACTACAAAATTTACAGAGAAGAGGGAGAAACTAATAATTAAAAGCCCACGACCAAGAATAGGGCGTAGTACTACCCTTAGTAAAACTAATAAGGAATAAATGTTTTTCATTTTGTTATTTTGTTGCGCCCGTTTAGTTCTTTAGTCTAGCAGTATTATTAATTGTATCAAAACATAAAACATATTTTACTCAATTAGAATGTCATAGACAATCTTATGTTTTCTTGATTAGAAAAGCATTACAGTATATTATTGTATAGTTGTTTTATAATATATTTAATAACCAATATTATTAATGGATTAGTTTTTTTATGAATAATGCGAATTTAAAGCAAGGTGCTGATACGAGTTGCACACTAGTTAGTGATCTATTAGTTAGAGAAGAAGACGTAGAAACCGCATCGCGTTCGCTTAAGGCAATATCTCACCCTTTAAGATTGAAAATTCTTTGTGTATTGGGTGAAAATGAAGTTAGTGTTCAGGATATTGTCGAATGTGTTGGTACATCGCAGAGTAATATTTCTCAACATCTAGCTATCTTACGAGATAAGGGGATACTTGCTTCAAGAAAAGAGGCTAATCGTGTTTTCTATCGTGTTGGCGATGCACGTACCTTAAAACTCATTAGTATGATGCAGGACGTTTTCTGTACTGCTCGCTAGTTTAAATACGTTTTTTGGGTTCTGGGCTGGATAAATTCATTGTCTGGCTAATTAAATAGCCTTTTTTATCATTAATTTAAACACAGTGCTTTACCCAAGGGGCTAGTGCGGTTATCTTATCCGTTTTATTTAATTCTCAAATTAACTATGCAAGAATATATAGATTTCGCAAGCAAAAACTTCCTTATTGTAGCCGGTTTTATTGCCGTTTTAGGTTTTATAATCAAAACCGAGCTGTCAAGATTAACTCGCAAATATAAACAAGTTAACGTTAACCAAGCGGTCATGCTTTTGAACAATGACTCAACTGTGGTGATTGATGTTCGTGAAGATAAAGAAATTAACAGTGGAATGATTAAAGGCGCCAGACATATTACTTTGGGGGAGCTACCGACGCGTATCCCTGAGCTAGCTAAGAAGAAAAATTTATCAGTATTGGTGTACTGTAGAAGTGGTAGCCGTTCTGGTCACGCTTGTCAGCAGTTTACCAAAGCGGGCTTTGAAGATGTTTCGAATCTTGCTGGTGGTATCATGGCGTGGGAATCTGCTAACTTACCTTTAGCAAAAAAATAAGAAGTTTACGATATGAGTGTTGCTAATGTTATTATGTATGCAACTAGGTTCTGTCCTTACTGTATGCGTGCAAGAAGTTTGCTAAAGAAAAAAGGTATAGAATTCGAAGAAATTTCTGTTAGTGGTGGTAATACTTTATGGGCAGAAATGGAAGAAAAAAGCGGTCGTAATACCGTCCCACAAATATTTATAAATGATCAACCCGTTGGTGGATATGATGATATTGCAGCACTTAATCGTGCTGGTGAATTAGACGCTATGCTGGGGTTAGAGAACTTGATTTAAAACAAATACTAGAGAGCAAGGAATAGAAAATGACGGATAAAAAAGAAACTGAAGTTAAAGAAGCTCCAGCCCAAGATACCACGGCAGCAGAGCAACAGTTCATCATCGAACGTATTTATGTAAAAGATATTTCATTTGAAGCACCAAATAGCCCACAGATTTTTACCGCTAATTGGGATCCCGAGACTAATTTAAACTTAAATACCAACGTGGCGCCTCTAGGTGAAGATCATTATGAAGTCGAGCTTGAAGTCACTGTTACCGTAAAAGATAAGGAAGGTAAAACAGCATTTCTCGTAGAGGTTAAGCAAGCGGGCGCATTTCTAATTAAAGGCTATTCAGCAGATCAACTTAATCATTTATTGGCTAGTTATTGCCCAAGTAATCTTTTTCCTTATGCTCGTGAAGTGATTTCTAATTTAGTCTCCAAAGGTAGCTTCCCAGAAATGCATTTATCGCCTATTAATTTCGATGCTCTATATGCGCAAAAGTTACAAGAAGAGCAAAAAAATACAGGCGTCGCTAGCGAAGATAAGGCTGCGCCATCAGAAGCGTAGAATAGAAATTTATGACACGGACCTCACGACCAGAACAAATTGCAGTTTACGGCGCGGGTTCGTGGGGCACCGCTTTAGCATTACAGCTAGCACGTAATGGTATTGATGTTCTTCTTTGGGATTTTAACCCTGAGCACAGTGCACTTTATGAGGAGAAGCGAGAAAACGTAAAGTACCTTCCTGGAATTCCCTTTCCCGATAACTTACATTGCACTGATTCATTAGAAAAAATGGTGGAACATGCTGATGATCAACTCATTGTTATACCGAGTCATGGTTTTCGTGATTTACTAAAAAAATTAAAACCTCACCTAACACGCTCAATAAACACGCATAACATTTTTTGGGCGACTAAAGGTCTTGAAGTGGGTACTGGAAAGTTACTTCACGAAGTCTTAAAGGAAGAGCTAGGTGATGATGTTCCTCATGGTCTGGTTTCAGGTCCAACCTTCGCGCTAGAGGTGGCTAAAGGCCTTCCGTCAGCAATGACAGCTGCAGCATCTACGCCTGAGTTGGCTGAACGAATCGCAACTGCTTTTCAAGGCGGTAACTACCGAGTGTATACCAGCAATGATGTTTTAGGGGTTGAATTGGGTGGTGCTGTTAAAAATGTTTTAGCCATTGCCGCAGGTATATCTGATGGCTTGGGTTATGGTGCAAATGCTCGTGCAGCAATTATAACGCGAGGCTTAGCAGAAATTATGCGTCTAGCTAAAAGCATGGGTGCTGATCACGATACTATAATGGGTTTATCTGGCGTTGGAGACTTGGTCTTGACTTGTACCGATAATCAATCTCGAAACAGACGGCTAGGTTTGGCATTAGGTGCAGGTAAAGATGTTGACTCTGCTATTGAAGAAATTGGTCAGGCAGTAGAGGGTGCAAAGTCTTCACATTGTATTGACTTACTCGCCGAGCGTGCAGGCGTTGATATGCCAATTTGTGGTTATGTGCATAAAGTTATTTATCAAAATATGCCGCCGCAACAAGCCGTTAAAGAACTACTGTCTCGACAAATAAAACCAGAGTTTTAAACAATAGCTGATAAATAAAGGGACTTTATTCACTGTTTTTGTCCAAGACTTTCCACGGCGAACGTCCACGCTTTTTAAGCGCACTTTCATCCGCTTTATTTCGATACATTTCTAAAAAATAATGTTGTATCCGATTGCTTGTTTTCCCACCAATGCCAGGAAAGGGGATAAATGGATTGGTTCGGCTATCACCCCATAAGGCTAAACGGGTGCTTTTATCATGGCTATCACCACGTCGGTGAATACCAAATACATTAGCAATAACCAAAGTGTTTTTCTTTACGGTAAAGGCACGTGGTTTTGCTAGCCCAAGCTCCTCTAAATCTTCCTTTGTAAATCGAGTGGAGCCTCGCGCATGTAAGGTGTTGGTTGCATCACGTGCTTTAATGCTCATTTGGTATTCCCACTTAATTCTCTTCCAAGTGAGTTTATGTGATTTAGGAACATACACAAAAGGTCCAGCATCTTCATCAACATCATCAAAAAATAACCAGCACTTCATAGAGGGGTGAAAGGTATCGTGATGTAAGGTTTTTTGTGGGTCTTCTGAGCCTTCGCAATACTTGTTTTTAACTAATTCAAGATAGAACAAAGGTGCGCGAAAATGTCCTGCAGTGAATTGCGTTAAACGTTTTAAACGCGAGGAAGAAAGTAACTTATCCAATTCAGGATAGCACCTTAAAACATCAGGAGACAAAGCGGCACGGTGAGTTAAAGTATCGCCTTGCCTCGCTTCTCTGAATTGACCTTGAAAGGCTTTAGCTTCTTTTTCTAATAGGGAGAATGCTTCATCACTCAAAAAATCCTCTTTAATAATAAAACCATTATTAAAGTAGTTTTGTCTATCTTGAGATGACACGGGTAACGCTAACAACCACATTCTGCCACGCATGATAAGATTAGATGCAACTAATCGAACCACATGCAGTCCTAACTTATTCAATAGTTGCGAACCTAGAAATGGGTTATCTTTAAATGATTTGGCACTTGTTAGTAGCTCAAATAACCAGAATGGAGTTTGTATTATTTTATTCATTAGCATCTAAGGGGCTATAATTATCGTACCGTCATACTGAGTATGAATTCTTAATTTCAACACAAAAGGTAGCACTATGAACACCACCAAAAAAATTCTTTTTTCTAGTACACTTATTACAGCATTGATTTTATCAGTTGCACAAGCAAAAGTCCCCGGTATTACTACGGGAGCTCAGTTACAAGCCGAGGCCGAAAAGCGCACTAAAATTATTACTACTGATGAACTTAAAAAAGTACTGGATCAAGATTTAGATATGGTGCTTGTCGATGTGAGAACACCATCGGAAATCAAATCTATGGGTGGTTCTATCAAAGCCCCTCAAAACCGCAATATTCCACGTGGTTGGTTAGAGTATCGCATTACACGAGCGGCTCTTAGTAAAGATACACCTATCGTTGTTTACTGTGGTGGTGGAATAAGAACACCAATGGCAGCAGACACATTACAAAAAATGGGTTACACCAATGTAAAAAATTACTCTGCTGGCTTTTTCGGCTGGAAAAATGCAGGTTTGCCAGTTGCGAAATAATCACCTCTAAATCTTCTTTCTAAAAGGCTTACTACTGTAAGCCTTTTTTAATCAATGAAAAACTTATCAAACTACATCAATCTATAGACTAGCTGATTTCCTCTCGGTACATTATGATAAACCAATTTGAAAATTAGTGGATACTTGCATCATATGAATAAAAATAGTTACCCCGTTGAACAATCGTTTAAATTTCCCTTAATTATCACAGCGTTACTTGTTTTAATTCCTGCTTTAGCGATCTACTGGTTCTATGGTGATTCAACAAGCTTTCCGCGTAGCCTAAAATTATTTTTTGGAAACTGGATTTCGCCCATAATCCTTTGGTTTTTTGCTGCCAGTTTTTTGCATTTAATGTTAAAGCGTAAAAAATTAAAAAAGGAGCAATTACAAAGTCATTTAATTAGCGCAAAATTGCTTCCATCTTTAACGAATGAAACGGATGATCAATTAACATCATCAATATTAAATAATTCAGCCAATCGAAGTGGCATTCAAGCAGAAAACCTTTTGTTATCACGACTTAACCTTTTCTTGAATCATAAGGAAAATGATATTGATGATACTTTTGGCATAAAGGAAAGAGAGCAATTAAAAGGTTCATTCTCACTATCACGTTTTATGGTTTGGGCCATTACAATCCTTGGGTTTATTGGTACAGTTTGGGGTATT
>CAYTRF010000026.1:0-1364 GCA_964440065.1 uncultured Cocleimonas sp.
CAAAGATGCTTTGCGGGAAATGGCAGAAATTACTGCAAAAGGTAAAATCCCAGTATTGGTGGGCGGTACTATGTTGTATTACCGTGCGCTTGAAAATGGTTTAGCAATTTTGCCTGAAGCTGATGAGTTCGTTAGAAAAAAGCTTAATGCCGAAGCAAAAGAAAAAGGTTGGGATTATTTACATCAACGCCTTGTTGAAATTGATCCTGTCGCGGGCGCGCGTATTCATCCCAATGATAAACAACGCATTCAACGTGCTTTGGAAGTGTATGAGCTATCTGGTAAGCCACTAACTGAATTACACCAAGAAGCGCAGATGGATGCACTGCCTTATCGCTTACTAAAAATAGCTTTGATCCCAGAGCGTGAATGGATACGTGATTTAGCTGAAAAGCGTTTTGATAGGATGCTGGGACAGGGTTTTTTGGATGAAGTAAAAGCACTGCATGCACGGGATGATTTACATGCTGATTTACCCTCAATTCGTTGTGTAGGTTATCGCCAAGTATGGCAATATTTTGAGGGTGAGTTGGATGAAAGTGAAATGAAGGAGCGTGCGGTGATTGCTACACGTCAATTAGCCAAAAGACAAATGACTTGGATGCGTTCTGAGCCGAATACGACGGAGTTTGATGCCAGAAATTATCAGCTAGATGATGTGATTTTATGCGTTAAAAAGTACATTGGTAGTCATCAATAAACTAAGGTAATACAACTGTCGCCACATCAGAAGGTCGCATTAGATCTTGGGGACTGTGATTAAAAATCACATCTAATTCATAAACGGCTCCACCAGGATCAATTCTTACTGCTTCTACACCTCGGCTGTATATTTTCCCGTTGTAATTTTTTCCGTGAATACTGATTCTTGCGCTTTGACCGGGTTTATATTTTCTTAGAATGCTTGATTTGACAAGAAGGCGAGCCAGCATTTTGGTATTGGGTGCGATGGCGACTAAACCATCGTTTCGTTGTTGGGTTTTGTAAACCACACTACCTTCATAAGCATGGGTAGCAACGATAATTCCATTAATGGGTGCGCGTAATATGTTACGCTCGATATTTACGTCAGCGAGAGCTTTCTCAGCGTTGGCAGATTCAAGCTCGGCTTTTGTAGCAGCAATATTTATTTTGGCATCTTTTAATTCTTCTTCGGCGATTAGACCGCGATCAAATAATTCTAAAGCACGCTTTAATTCGTCATTGGCATCATCTAGTTTGACTATGCCACGAGCAACTAGGGCTTTTGCTTTTAATAGCTGTGCTTTGGATTTTCGTTGATCCATAATGAGTAAAATATCACCTTTTCTTACGTGTTGACCAATACGGATATTCATTTTTTGTACTACACCATCTTCAAGCAC
>CAYTRF010000026.1:1464-9209 GCA_964440065.1 uncultured Cocleimonas sp.
TTACGTGTTGACCAATACGGATATTCATTTTTTGTACTACACCATCTTCAAGCACCCGCATTTCAATCCGCTCAACCCATTCTAACCGCCCAGTTAGTTGTAGTGCTTGGGCATTGAATGTTATTAGAAAACAAATACAGCTAATCCAATATTTGATTTGTCTATTCATTGTTCTGTTTCCACTGGTTCTTTTGGCTGTGTCAAAATGGGTAATCCAATTAAAGCATTGAGCTGCGCCCAAGTTAGTGTTTGGCAATATCTTACACGTTCTTCTTCCATCCGTGCTTTGCTTTGTAAGTCCATTGATCTTCCTAGGGTAGCTTTGACTTCCATTTCATACAGTGTGCGACTCAGGTCTAAGTCTAGGTCGCGTCGATAGGCTTCTGACTCTGTTCTTATGCCAGCTGCATTTAATACATTTAAGCGTAGCGTTAATTCCAGAATTTGTTGGCGTAAGTCCATTTCTATTAAAGCAATTTGGTCTTTATTATTATTTTCTTTGAATTTAGTTAGCCAAGAATTATTCTTGAGTGCTTGTTGGTATAACTCTTCTGCATCGGGTTGATTCTTTAATGGCTCAATTAATAAGGGTGGATTCAAGTCGCTAGATAAATTGGCAGGATGATTAATGGCTTGAGCTAAGATAGAGCGTGTTAATCTTTGTGTTGCTTGAGCTGAATGATTTTGTTGGCGTACTTCTTGATATTCCGCTTCTAGCTTGGCAACTGTTAATTCTGAATACTGTTTTAACTCTTGGCGAATTTTGGCTCGATCAAAAGAGATAAATGCACCCGCCAACTCTTCATTAATGCTGATTAGACTCGAATCAGCAAGTAATACATCAAAGTACGCTTGCAGAATATAAAGCGCTTGCTGAATAGCAGGACTTACTAAGTGAGTTGATACTGAATTACGTTGTGAGTCAAAAATTGGGACATTATTAAACGTTAAATTATGACAACCTAAAAACAAAGGTTGTTGTATTGATAATTGGCTACGGTGAGTTTGATTTAGTTTAACTCTAGGATGATCTTTGGCAAAACTAAGAGCCGTTTTAAGATCAAGTGGGTTAGGTAGTTTTTCATCCGCTTTTGCATTGCTAGGTAGAATCAGACCAAGTGAACTCACTAGTAAAAAAGTAGTTAGAAAGTGTTTTGAAAATACAAGCTCGAACATTATGAAGAGGCTTCTTTAATTCACTTTCTTTTGGTTGCGTTTATAACGAGTAAAGGGTATTTTTTTATTATCGCCATCAACAATGTATTTTCCTAGCATCATAAATTCTTTGGCATCTCGTGTAGCTCCAGTAAGTCGTCCATTTTTAATTGGCTCACCTTTTAGGTCTAAAAATTGAAACACGGGAGTGGCTCTTACACGAAACTGTTTGAGAGAGAATTCTTTTTGGGTGGTTTCTTTGCCGTTAAAGTCAGTTAAATCAAGATCTCCTTCGATATCGACAGAGAGAATTCTAAAGTGATCGCGAAAGTAATCCTGCACATCGCTACGGTTTAATACGTTTTGTTTCATTCTCGCACAAAACGGGCACTCATCCATTTCAAACATCAGTAAAATACCTTTTTTCCCATCTTCAATTGCCGTTTGACTTTCTTCTTCCATGTCATTTAGACTTTCATCAAAAAAGCTGGCGGAGTCCCTTATTTCTATATTTGAGATACTTTTTTCGGTTTCTTTGGCAAGTAGGGTTGAAGTGCTTGCTATTGATATCAGCGATAAAAAAATCATTTTTGTAATTAAAGAATACATGCGACTACCTAATAAGTTATAGGGGTAGAGCTTTACAATGAGACCCTTTCGCGAGAGTACGGCGAGAGAAACTCTCGTGCAAAGGCCTCACAATAATATAGTCCCTATAATTACTTGATGCAATGATAGAAACTACCAATACTTATACTAGTATGCTGTATTTTACAGAGTTTCCTTAGAAAACGACCACTGGGCAATTACTAAGCAATAGATTTTTTACTTTTGAACTAAACCTGCTATCATAGGAGCCTGCACGGATGTCGATGAGTTGTCACCCCTAACTGGCTACGATAGAAAGTTAAGATGGCTCAAAACAATAATATATTAATAACCAATAACATAATAACTAGGAGCAAACCATGTCAAAAGGGCATATGCTACAAGAACCCTTCCTAAACGCTTTAAGAAAAGAGCGCATCCCTGTCGCTATTTATTTAGTCAATGGAATTAAACTTCAAGGACACGTTGAGTCATTTGACCAATTTGTTATTCTTTTAGGTAGTACCGTAAGCCAGTTGGTTTACAAACACGCTATTTCTACAATAGTACCTTCGCGTCCAATCAAACTTACGATTGAAGAAGAAGACCAAAGTTAGAATTACTAATGCTTCTCTTAGTCCTATAGGAGCATTCCTCATTGGAGTTATTTGAAAAACTCAGTCAGGGTGAATCCCTGATTGAAAGTGCCGTCTTAGTACAAATTGCCTTTGGTAAAAACAACAAGGATAGAGTACAACAAGACGAACACGAGTTTAAAGAGCTGGTGCGTTCTGCTGGCGCATCGACCTCGACACTAATCACTGGTTCTAGATACTCTCCTGATCCGCGTTATTTTGTGGGTTCTGGAAAAGCAGAAGAAATCAAAACCGCTGTTATTCAACATGATGCTGATGTAGTTATTTTTGATCATGCACTTTCCCCGGCGCAAGAACGTAATATTGAACAACTTGTTGAATGTCGAGTCCTTGATCGCACTGCTTTAATTCTTGATATCTTTGCACAACGCGCTAAATCCCATGAAGGTAAGTTACAAGTTGAGCTTGCTCAGCTTAAACATATGTCGACGCGTTTAGTGCGCGGCTGGACTCATCTTGAACGGCAAAAAGGGGGAATCGGTATGCGTGGACCGGGTGAGACTCAGCTAGAAACTGACCGTCGTTTATTATCCGTTCGTATTAAACAAATCAATAAGCGTCTTGAAAAAGTAAGTAAGCAGCGTGAGCAGGGCAGGCAACTTCGCCAGAAAACTGAAATCCCAACGGTATCCTTAGTGGGTTATACCAATGCGGGAAAGTCGACCCTGTTTAATAAAATGACGGGCTCAGAAGTTTATGTAGCAAATCAATTGTTTGCCACGCTTGACCCCACATTACGTCGCGTAAATCTTCCCGATCAACAGGCCATTATATTAGCCGATACGGTAGGTTTTATTCGTGATCTTCCCCATGATTTGGTAGCAGCTTTTAGAGCAACTCTGCAAGAAACTATAGAAGCAGATTTAATATTGCATGTGATTGACAGCAACGATGAGCAACGAGATTTCTATCGAGATCAGGTGAATAACGTCATCCGAGAATTAGGAGCAGAAGATGTTCCACAGGTAGAGGTGATGAATAAAATCGACTTAACCGAGCAGAATTCCCATATTGACGATGAACATAATGGCTTGCCCTCGCGGGTTTGGCTCTCGGCAATGACAGGTGAGGGAATTGATAAACTTAATAATAAGCTATCTGATATTTTCTCTAAGGATGTGTTTAAAGGTAAGTTACGATTACATCCCGCTTTAGCAAGGTTGCGTGCTCAGTTTTACGAAGATGAGGCGATTGTAAAAGAAAGTATTTCTGAAAAAGGTGAGTATTTATTGGATATTTGCATACAACAACGCCGTTTGGATAGTTTATTAGACAAGGAGGAATTGAGTTTAGAGCAGCTGCAATAATTCATTTCACTATTTTTTAATATTTTTTTGTGTAGATGATATTCTCAATTCGTCACCAATCTTAAGTAATCCTAGTTCTTGATGTATTACATTCATTCCAAAATAAACTTTACTAGCAAATTTACGATATTTGGCTAAGGTCATTAGTGGCTCATTACCTGATCGCTCTCCTTTATCAGGGTCAACTGTCGTTAATATACAACGGTCACACATTTTTACACCTTTCATTGGAATCTTAGCAACTTGAAAACTTTTCCAAGTGTCTTCAGCATGTGCCTCACAACCTGAGACGACTACATTAGGTCTAAAGCGTCTCATTCCTACTGTTTCCTTGCCAGATTTTATAAGGTGGGCATTCAAGTTGTTTAACGAGGCTTCCGAAATAAACAGTATTGGGAATGCATCAGCGAAACCTGTTTGATCGTCTTTTTGGGCATAGTCTAAATTACATTGACGCAGTGTGTCATCTTCCATATAAACTAAATGACACAAAAACCCCAAGGCGTTTGAAAGCCATACATCGCTTTCATTTCCAACTAAGCTAGCTAGGACTGTATCTTGCCATATAGTGACTGACATCTGCTTTGTACTTGTATTGTTTTCAAAGGGGATAATCTGATCATTCATTCCTTTTTTACTTAACACCAGTTGACCATCTTTTATGGCGGTTTTGATTAATGCCATTTGCGGCTTTTTTCTTTGCGTTAAAAACTCACCTTCAGGTGATACTACCATCCAGCGTCTGTCATATTTTAACCCCATGCGAGTGAGTTCAGATGACTGTAATGAAATCCCAGCTAATGATTTAACGGGGTAAATTGTTAATGATGAGATTGTTATTATTGCCATTAGGATACCTTTATTGATCATTATGACTAAAAAGTTCACTCTTTTATATCCAAGGAGAAGTTAAGGGTTAAGGATGTACTTTTTTAGGTTAATATCACATGATAACAATTGTGTAGATTTCTAACAGGATAAACATGGCAGGTTCATTACAAGATCAGCTTCTCGGTGCAGGCTTGATTAAAAAACAAAAAGCAAAGAATATTCAAACTGCAAAGAAAAAGGCTGTAAAGCAAAGTCGTGCAAATAATGCTGAGCTAGTGGATGAGGTAGCTGAGTTGGCTAAAAAAGCACAAGATGAGCAGCGTCGTAAAAGTCAGGAACTTAACAAACAACAAAAAAAGCACGCAGAACAAAAAGCTATTTTAGCTCAGGTTCATCAAATAATTGAGTTGAACAAGATTGAAAAATATCCTAAGAAACTAGCTGTAGATGAGCTGTGCTCTTATAACTTTACCAGTGATCAGAAGATTAAGACCCTGTTAGTTTCGCCACAAAACCATGATCTGATTAGCCGTGGAAAAATCGCAATTGCTAAGTTAGAAGATGCTAAACAAGTAAGCTACCACCTGATTCCAGCAGGAGTAGCCAATAAAATAAGTGAGCGTAACAGGGATACTGTTGTTTTATTAAATGATGCTAACTCTGAAAAGGATAAATATGTCGATGAAGATGACCCTTATGCAGAATTTGAAGTGCCTGATGATTTGATGTGGTAGTTTTTTCTGCTGATAAACTACATTGTAGCTATATGGTTCCAGTGTTTTTTATCATTGTCTAGGATGTACTCGGTGTAATTTATTAGTGTGTTCGGGTGCATAAAATGCGTAAAAAGGGGGGAGGTGTGCTTTAATACGTTTTTTTTAGCATCAACGTTCTTTATTATGTCCAGTCGTTCTTTTTCTTCACTTCCTCTTTCTAAAGCTCTTATTTCAAACTTGGATTCATTAGGCTACGAAGAAATGACCCCCGTACAGGCTGAGAGTTTGCCTGTTATTCTGGATGGGAAGGATTGTATTGTTCAAGCCAAAACAGGCAGTGGCAAAACAGCCGCATTTGGTTTGGGTTTATTGCAAAAAATTAATCCAAAATACTTTGGCCTGCAAGCGTTGGTGTTATGTCCCACGCGTGAGTTGGCTGATCAGGTTGCTCAAGAAATTCGTCAGTTAGCGCGTTGTATTCCAAATATTAAACTGGTGGTGTTGTGTGGCGGTAAACCGCTTGGCCCGCAGGCGGATTCACTAGAGCATGGGGCGCATATTGCAGTAGGGACACCTGGGAGAATTCAGGATCACCTAAGTCGTCACACATTGGATATTGGAAGTTTGGATGCGCTGGTATTGGATGAAGCTGATCGTATGCTGGATATGGGGTTTTATGATGAAATTATTAATATCATAAATAATACGCCAAACACTCGACAGACATTGATGTTTTCTGCCACCTATCCTAACTCAATTAAAAAAATGGCAGCTAAGATTCAGCGCAATCCAACTATGATTAAAGTGGATGCAGAGCATGAAGAAGATGCGATTGAACAGGTTTTTTATCTCACTAATGTATACCAGCGAAAAGAGACTTTACTGTTATTACTCGATCATCATAAATTAAAAAGCACGGTGGTTTTTTGTCATACTAAAGTCCAATGTGATGAAGTTGGTGAGTTTTTAGGTGAAAATAATGTTGATGCATTGGTGCTTCATGGTGATTTAGAGCAAAGAGATCGTGATCAAGTATTGGTGCGATTTAGTAATAAAAGTTGCCCTGTATTGGTGGCAACAGACGTGGCGGCGCGTGGCTTGGATATTAAATCGCTACAAGCTGTTATTAATTATGAATTGCCGCATGATCCTGAAATTTACGTTCATAGAATAGGGCGTACGGGTCGGGCGGGTGAGAAAGGCTTGGCGCTAAGCTTATACACAGACTCTGAAATTACTCGGGTTATTTCAATCGAAAGTTTCTTAGGTATTTCATGTAAAAATGAATTAGTTGAAGACTTACGCCGACGTGGCGATTTTAGCTTACATTCTGATTGGGTAACGATTCAAATTGATTCTGGCAAGAAGAACAAAATACGTCCTGGTGATTTACTAGGGGCTTTAACAAAAGATGCGGGGCTTAAAGGTTCTCAGGTTGGCAAGATTAATATTTCTGCTACATCTAGTTATATTGCTGTTGAGAAGAAAGCTATGTTAATTGCACTCCAACACTTTAAGAGAGGGAAAGTTAAAGGCCGTAATGTTAAGGCGCGCAAGATATAAATATGGCTTAGTGTTGGAGCAAAGAAAAGTCCATAAAATGGGCTAATAATTTACTCACTACTTATTGTTATACTTATGGGACTTGATCAGAGGTCCCTTGAAGGCTAGCTACATCAATGTTGAGCTTTCTAGGAGGAAAAACACTAATCTGATGCAGCTAGTAGAGTGAGTATTTCATTACTAGTAATGACTTTCTGTGATATATATCACGAAATAATTAATATTTAATGCCTACCTGATGTATTTAGCCTTATAATTTTTTATAATTTCTAATAACAGTTGTAATGACGTTATTCTTCTCGCGATGGCGTACTTTTACGGGTATGTAGTCAAGTTCTTTCGCCATCCAAAATACTGTTTCACGTTTATTGCCAGAACGTATCACTTTGACTTTAATGGTGTTGAACGTTCCTGCCTCAGTTTTTAATATTTCATTTCCGATTTTTTGAAAGTTGTATTGTGTTTTTTTACCTTTACTTACGATGGTGTAGCTAAGGCGCGGCTTGTTTAGGCTTAAGTCTCTTGCCAGTGAAAGCTCCATTGATGCCTTATCTTGAATGCCGTTGTTGATAGCTAAGTTAAAAGGGTTGCCTTTATAGCTTCCTGTTGCTCTGTTAGTAGAGAAGCTCACTGTATCTATTTTAGACTTACTTCTTTTTGCTTGATTGTAGAAGTAACTTGTCGGTTTTATTGTTTGTCCTGAAAATTGACCATCAGAGTTTTCGGTAATTTTAATACCCGTTAATAGAGCCGCTAAACCTGTAGATTTGGTGTATTTATGATAGGAGTACTTATTCCCTGAATACTTCAAAGTTGCATGTAAATTACCTAAGGAGATATTATCTTTGGCGACTGAATAATTAGCTTGAAAAGCCTTTGGTATGGCCAGTGAAAATTGCATAGATAGTAATATAAGACTACTAAATACT